>JAFGRV010000595.1 GCA_016934975.1 Spirochaetales bacterium
AGAATTTTGCACACCAATTATAGATAAAAAATTTATCGGTCAAAGCACTCGTATATTTTTTATTAGTCTATCCTGTGCATGGCGTGAAAAATTTCTTCCTGTTGCAGGGTAATTGATAATGTGAGTTCTTTCCCCAGGTTATCCAGGGTATTCCTCAGTTCCGCAATCTCGGTATTAATCCCGGAGAGATCTACCAGCATCATCATTGTAAAATAATTCTGAAGAATCGTCTGGTTAATATCGAGGATATTGATTTTCGAATCAGCGAGTATGGTGCTTATTTTCGCGATAATCCCAACCTGATCTTTTCCGACTACTGTAATAATAGCCCTCATCTGCTTCTCCTTTTTAGATATGTGATTATAAGGTGGAAAACAAGGTGTTGCGGCTATTATATCTGTTAAAATTAAAACGATCAATATATACTCAACTATTTTGAGTTTGATATTTTCTATCGTTATATAAGTGTCATTTATTCCGCCTTTTTCCAGGTTCAAAGGCTGAAAAGAAAAAGAGTTGCATTATAAGGTGGTTTCATTCAGAGGTTGATAAGGACTATAGAAGCCTGCTTAATGAGCAGGCTGCCATGGAAAACATACCACCGAATTGGGAGAATCAGATAGTGCAGATAATCCATCAACAGACTCATGTTTAAAACAAATTGATTGAAATAAAACATGAGTCTGTTGCAGGAAATGAAATTTTACCACTCATCGTCATCATCAGGTGGATTATCAAGGGCCACCGATACAAGACTCACACCATATGCAGTTTCACCATAAAGCGGGATTCTGAAATTGTCTGTATACGAGTCATATAAATCGAGATCTACAGGATTAGTCCATTCCGTAATATCATTGAAGCTGTCAAAATCATTATTATCCTCCGTATCAACACTAAACTCAACGATCACATTTTCCAAAGGAACATTTCCCTCGTTATAAAGGGTATAATCGATATATACATCATCCCCGTATTGAGTCCATTCAAAATCAACATGTACATTAATTTCATAATTCTCAAAAATTATACATGAGGATAGACTGCTGAGAAAAACAATCAATCCCAAAATAAGTAATTTCTTCATATTCGTTCTCCTTTGGCTCAATTCTTTATAAAAAGGACTCATGATATCCTTTTTATTATATAACACAAATGTAGCCCTAAAATGATACTTTTTCCTATTTTTTTCTTTTAATATTTTTTATCTTAAGAGCACAGAAGAATACTTAAAATACCTTGCAATGGGACAATAAATAATAATAGCATTACGCAGGCTACGCCTGCGACCCAAATAAATATTCTATTACGAGGTTGCGGTTGTGAAAAGTTTTAATTTCTTGCAAACCTGCGTTTGGCTATTAAATCTTTGTTTTTTTCCAAAAAACAAAGATTTAATAGCATATAATTAACGATGTTAAAGAAATCGTACATGGATTTTTGAAAGGAAGTATTATGGATTATAAAATAACCCGTTTGGAACTGGCCGCTGCAATAGATCATACTCTCCTTAAACCGGATGCAACGGAAGTACAGATTCGTACCATCTGCGCAGAGGCGATAGAATATAATTTTGCCTCTGTTTGCATCAATCCCTATTATGTGAAATGTGCGGCAGAAGAGCTCGATGGCCATACTCCGGTTGTCTGTACTGTTGTGGGATTTCCCTTAGGCACGAATGTTGCCCTTATTAAGGCAAAAGAGGCCGGGATCGCCGCAAGTCAGGGGGCCTCGGAAATCGATATGGTCATAAATATCGGCGCCCTCAAAGATAAAAACTATACAATTGTCAGGGAAGATATTGAGTCGGTGGTAAAGGCAGTCACTCCCGGGATAGTAAAAGTCATTATCGAGACATGTTTTCTTACCCGGGAAGAAAAAATAACCGCCTGTAAAATCGTGAAGGAAAGTGGTGCTCATTTTGTAAAAACCTCCACAGGTTTTGGAAGCCATGGTGCAACAGTGGAAGATGTGGCGCTGCTTAAGGAAATAGCCGGAGATGATTTAAAAGTAAAAGCCGCAGGGGGAATTAAGACTTTGGTCGCTGCGATGGATATGATATCTGCCGGTGCGGACCGGATCGGGGCGAGTTCGGGAATCGCAATTATCAATTCTCTTCCATAAACTTCTTGACTAATCCATATGAATTTATCAATATAAAGCCCATAACATGATAGAGAACGATGCGGGTACCATATGCCTAAAAATGGAACATATCAGCAAGCAATTCCCGAAAGTTCATGCCAATGATGATATCACTATCTCTTTAAAAACCGGGGAAATTCTCTGCCTTCTCGGAGAAAACGGGGCCGGCAAATCAACCCTGATGAATATCCTGTATGGCCTGTATCAACCGACAAGGGGGTCAATCTATCTTCATAACAATAAAGTGACCTTTCATTCACCGAAAGAGGCGATTAAACATGGGCTTGGAATGGTGCATCAGCATTTTATGTTGATAGAAAACTTATCTGTCATGGAGAATATCATTCTCGGGACAGAACCGGGGAAAGTGGGACTCATCGATTTTCGAAAAGCCCGGGAAACAGTGAGAGAACTCTCGGCCCAACACCACCTTGCCATCAACCCCGATGCAAAAATAGAGAATCTCTCCGTAGGTCAGCAGCAGCGTGTGGAGATCTTAAAGGCTCTCTATCGAAAGGCAAAAATTCTGATTCTTGATGAACCGACTGCTGTTCTTACTCCCCAGGAAGTAGAGGACCTGTTCCGGGTGATCGGGAGTCTCCGGGAAAAGGGTGTGTCAATCATCATCATCACTCATAAACTTGAAGAAGTAAAAGCGATCTCCGAACGGGTCTATATACTCAGACGGGGGAAATTAGTCGGTGAGGAACTGACGAAGTCCATATCCAAAGAAAAACTGGCGCATCTTATGGTGGGAAGAGATGTTGTTCTCACGGTAAAAAAAACAGGAAAAAAGAGCGAAGGGAAACCCATTTTTTCCGTAAAAGGCCTCTCCGTCAATGATGATAAGGGGTTATGTGCCCTCTATGATTTGTCACTTTCCATACGGCCCGGTGAGATTGTGGGGATTGCAGGGGTCGGGGGAAATGGACAGAGGGAACTGGCAGAGGCAATTATCGGGACGAGAACAGTGGAAACGGGTGACATACTCTTCGATGGGAAGAATTTTTCAGCGATGCGGACAAAGCAGCGAATTGAACATGGGCTTTCATATGTTCCTTCGGACCGTCTGAAACATGGTTTGATTCTTCCTATGAAAATATGTGAAAATCTTATTATTGGTTTTCATGATAAAAAGCCTTTTATGAAGGGTATAAATTTAAATTCAGGAGAGATTGATAAAACAGCCAGGGGGCTTGTGAAAGAGTATGATATCAGAACTCACTCTGTCATGGAAACAGTCTCCAACCTTTCCGGGGGAAACCAGCAAAAGGTCATTTTGGCGAGGGAATTTTCAAGAAATCCCGGGGTATTAATCGTGTCACAACCTACCCGTGGTCTTGATGTGGGGGCGATAGAGTTTATTCATTCCGAGATTTTAAAGATGCGTGATAAGAATGTGGCGATACTCCTTATTTCCATGGAACTGGAGGAAATATTTGCTTTGTCCGACAGGATCCTGGTGATGTTTGAGGGCAGAATCGTGAAGGAATTTGAACCTGAAAAAACAGATCACAAGGAAGTCGGTTTTTATATGACCTGTGGCGGGAATGCAGAGTGCGGAGGGCAGAGTGGTGAATAAGGAACTCTTTAAAAAATATAAAGTGATTATTTATATTTTTCTTCTCTTGCTTGCGGGGTTCGGTGCGTTCCTCTATATCGCTTCTTATTTTTTCGGGATTATTTTTATCATCCTCTCCATTACTTTGTATTACTTGTTTCATTTTATCATAAAAGGCAGGGAATCTGTCCTCAAGGATATTACATCAGCCTTAAAAAAATTACTTATCCCCATTATTGGAATTCTTGTGGCGATATTTATCGGGGCTGTCATAATGATTCTCACGGGATATAATCCGGTCACTGCCTATGGGGCTCTTTTTTACGGGGGCTTCATTAAAAATTGGCATGTTTCATTACTCAATGCCGCACCATTGATTTTTACAGGACTCTCCGTTGCCTTTGCCTTTAAAGCAGGTTTATTCAATATCGGGGCAGAAGGTCAGTATTATATCGGTGCGATGGCGGCTGCCGCCCTTGGGCTTTATTTAAACTGGCCCCCCTTTTTAACAATACCGGTCATTTTTATTCTCGCGGGGATTGCAGGAGCTCTCTATAATTATATTCCCTCTCTCTTAAAAGTAAAAACAGGGGCGCATGAGGTGATTACCACCATGATGTTTGCTCATATCGCACGGTATTGTTCTTCCATTTTTATCCGGGGATTCGGGGGAGACCCTGCTACGTCTTCGCACCCCTATGTCACGGATCCCATACCTGCCTCTCATTGGCTGCTGCGGTTTAAAGATATCCTCCCCGAAGCCAATTACAGGCTGCATATCGGTATAATCATCGCTATTTTAGTCGCTTTTTTTGTTCATTATATCCTTACCTATACAAAAATAGGGTTTGAGATCAGGGCCGTGGGCTCAAATCCCGATGCCGCCCGGACCATGGGGATTTCCGTCGGTAAAAATATATTTATCGCCTTAATGTTTGCCGGATTCCTGGCAGGCCTCGCGGGAGTAAACCAGGTCCTGGGACTTGAGCATAAAATGTACGAAAATTTAAGTGCCGGGTATGGGTGGAATGGAATTTCCGTTGCCTTGCTTGCGTCCAATCATCCCATCGGGGTGATTTTTACTTCGATTCTCTGGGGTGCTCTGGATTCGGGAGGACAATATATGGCACGGACGCAATCAACCCATAATTCGATTGTGGAGATTATTAAAGGGATTGTTCTGTTTCTGGTGGTTGCCCGTTATTTGTATACATACTTCGGACAAAAATTCAGGAAAAAAGGTAAAAAGAATGAATGAATTTTTTGCTATATTCAATGTGGAATTGCTCCATTCGACAATCCGGCTCTCCACACCGATTACTCTTGCAGCTATCGGTGCCACGATTTGTGAACGGGCCGGGATTGTGAATATTGCCATGGAAGGGCTTATGCTTATCGGGGCTTTTGCCGCTACCTTTTTCGCCTATGTTACCGGTAATCCCTGGATCGGTCTTATCGGGGGAGTGATCGCCGGGGGATTATTTTCCCTTCTTCACGCGTACGCTACAGTCACTCTTCATATGGACCATGTTGTTTCCGGGGCCGTACTAAATATTCTTGCCCTGGGACTTACGAGTTACCTTCTTATTCTTGCCTTCGGGCGCTCCGGTACAAGTGATCCGATACCGGTTTCTCTCGCTGAATATGAGTATGCCATCCCTCTTTTATCTGGTATTCCGGTTATCGGACAGGTCCTCTTTCATCAGAGACCTATCGTCTATATTTCCTTTATTCTTATTATATTTTTTACTCTTTTTCTTTACAGGGCGAAAAAGGGACTTCATATCCGTGCATCGGGAGAACATCCCCTGGCATTGGAAACAATAGGAGTTTCGGTCACCAGGATCCGGTATCTCGCGGTGGTAATTTCCGGCTTGACCTCTGGTCTCGCCGGTGCGTTTCTTTCCATAGAGAATTCCAATGTCTTTACCCAGGGAATGACCGGGGGGAGGGGATTTATCGCCCTTGCCGCGAATATTTCAGGTGGATGGAACCCGATCGGTTCTTTTCTGGCTGCGTTATTTTTCGGATTTACCGAAGCCCTTCAATACAGAATGCAGGCGGTAAAGTTAATCGATCTCCCCTCTGAAATATTTGTCATGTTCCCTTACATCGCCACAGTCATCGCCGTCGCCGGATTTGTTAGAAAAAGCAGACCCCCCAAAGCAGTGGGGCTGGATTTCAGGATCGAAAAAGAAGCGAATTGATTTTTTATGTGGTACGATTGATTCCCGGCAAAATCAGTGATTTTTTCCGGAATACAATATAAAAAGAATAAAACTACTGTCATAGTTTTATAAAATTTTTCAGGAGGATATGATGAAATACTTTATGAAAGTTACATTAATTGTATGTTTAATCCTATTTATTAGCTTTACGCTTACAGCGATGCCGTCTTCGGAAAAAAAACCGGCACCTAAAATGCTTGTGAGTATGGCCACGGATGTCGGCGGTCTGGGAGACAAATCATTTAATGACGGAAGTTACGCGGGATTGGAAAAAGCCCGGGATAATTTAGGGGTGGATATCAAAGTGATTGAGTCAAAACAGATGACGGATTATGTGCCGAATTTATCGGGTCTTGCGGAAGATGGGAGTAAACTGGTGTTTGCCGTTGGTTTTCTAATGGCGGATGCCATTATGGAATCCGCGGCTAATTTCCCCGATACCTATTTCGCCGGAATTGATATCTGGGTAGACCCGGCTTCCGCCCCGAAGAATGTTATCGGGATAAATTATAAGGAACAGGAATCCGGTTATATCGCGGGAGTCGTGGCGGGAATGCTCACAAAGGAATTCGCATCAGCCTCCCCGAAATTAAATGATAAAAATGTTGTGGGAATGGTTCTCGGTATGGATATACCCCCGGTGGAACGGTATCAGGCGGGTTTTTATGCCGGTGTCAAGCTGGTAAATCCCGATTGCAAGGTGATTTCCATCGTTACGGGAGTATTTGATGATCAGGCAAAAGGCAAAGAGGCGACCTTTGTCCTTGCGGAACAGGGAGCGGATATTGTGTTCCAGATCGCAGGGTTAACCGGACTTGGAGTTCTTAATGGGGCAAAAGATAAGGGTATTTTCGCAATCGGTGTTGATGTTGATCAAAACTACATCGCCCCGGAGACAGTCATTACATCAGCCTTGAAAGGTATTACCGAGTCGTCATATCTCGTCATTGAATCGGTGGTAAATAATAGGTTTAAGGGCGGACAGACTCTTATGTTCGGTATCAATGAGAATTCAACGGGAATTTCTTCCTTTCATGGTCTTGATTCAATGGTGCCACAGGCAGTGAAAGACAAAGTGAATGAAGTGATCGCAAGCCTGAAAAGCGGCGCGATTGTCGCCCCCACATCCAGAGCAGATGCCAAGTACGATATGTAAGTGCCTCGCTAAAAATTCTTTTTTCATATGATTTTTATCAAAAGCCCTGTTCAGCCGGACAGGGCTTTTTTATGGTTCAAGGATTGTTTCTTCGATTTTTCGTATCTGATTCCTGTAGAGGGCGGTGATGTTACTCCCGAAATCCGCTATCAACTGAATAATATTCCGGGGGGCTTCCCTGTAATCTTTGCCATTTATTCTATCACCGGCATCTCCGAGACCGGGACATATGTATGCTTTTTTATTCAGGATCGGGTCCATCCATAAGGTATAAATTTCGACGTTTTCAATCGCCCTGCACACCCGCAGGGATCCTTTTAACGCGGAGATGACATTGAAAAATTTTATTGAGGCGGGTTTGATTCCCAGGGTTTGAAGATACTGGATAATCGTCACCAGGCTTCCCCCGGTTGCATTCATCGGATCGGCAAAGATGAGATGTTTTCCTTCCAGGTCTTTTTCCGAAAAAAAGGATTTATTCAGATCAAGGATATACTCCATGTCATTTTCATCTCTTTTATCGTTCCGGTAGATTTTAAAAAGGGCGAAGGGGGTGATATAATTACTGTTCGAATATTCCTGTATTTCTTTGGACATAATAATCGAGGGTAAAAGGGCGCCCCGGAGCATCACACACATAACGCTGTTTTCCAGGAGTTCGTCCAGGTGGGGGATTTTATGGATCGCATAGTTTTGGACCGGCACGGTTACCGGGGTTTTTACAAAAATATAATTCTTTTTTTTATGCTCTTTTGTCCCGTAAGCAAGATTAAAGAGAAGTTCATACGCCCGCTGGATATAGTAAATGAACTCAGGCTGCTGGGTTCTGATATTGCGGAGTTTTGCGATGACCCGGGAGGCTTCACCGTGCATTATTTCCGGAGTTTCGAAGGAATAGACATGGATATTCGGGATTTCCGCGATTATATCCTGGAGTAAGTCGCCTAATTTATTATATACTTTCCTGAGGTTATCAATGTTTTTATCCATGATATTCCCGGCCTCTTCCCGTGACAGTTCTTCGAATAAGGGATATGTTCTTGAGTATAATTCATCTATTGTTTTAAGGTTCTCCATATCTTGTTTTAATAAGAACCCGTCCAGATCCTGTGCTTTTAAGATAATTTTATTCATTATTCTTCCTTTTATACATTCTGATGATACTGTATTTTTCGCCCTCGTCAAGTCCTTTTATTGTATTTCATTCCTGTTGATTTTTAATCGATTTTTGCATAATCTATAATTGTAATATGAGGAGATATGTAATGATGTATTAATTTCATATATGCGGAATAATTTTTAAAAAGATATAAAACCTGAAATAGCTATCAATGAATGCTATTGAAATGTCAGAATTACCAGCGGAACTGAAGCTGCCCCATCCGCAAGATAAATATAGTCCCCCACCACCTGGACATCCCAGGCCGCATGACCTGTTGGATAGGTAGCAATCAGTACAGGGTTAGTTTTGTTTGAAATATCAATGGCCTTAAGACCAGTAAGTGCGCTTGCACAAAAGGCAATGTCGTCTCTTATGGCGATTCCATAAATTGATGACGAAGCCAGATATGCTCCTACTTCCACAGGAGGGACCTGGGTGATATCGATTATTTTGAGTCCGTTATCATCTCCTTGGTATGCATAATCACCCGCAACAGCAATTGCCTCTGACTCACTTGTGGTATCGAGGGTTGTTACCTCCAGAAGATTGGTAGGATCTTCAATATTGGCGATAAGCAAACCCTCCGTATATGTGGTGACATATGCCATATTTCCGACAATAGCCACACTTCTTGCCCTACCGGAAGTTACATTTATGGAATCGGCCAGAGTAGGCGTGGCGGGTGTGGAAAAATCAATTGATAAAAGACCGTTATCATCATCAGCAAGAAAAATATAGGATCCCACAACAATCGGCTCAAAAGCATAATCAACAGTTGTGTAGGAACCGACGGCCGTTGGTATCGATTTATTGGTAATATTAACAATATGCAGGCCTCCCAACCCATCGGCCACAAAAGCAAAATTCCCTTCAACATACACATCCCTTGCCAAACTTACCGTTGCAAAAGTACCAACTTCTGTAGGATCCGCCGGATCGGACACATCAAATATACGCATTCCGTTACTCTGGTCCGCAACATAGACATAATCCCCATCAACATACAATCCGTAGAATAATCCTGTTCCGGAAGGTCGAGTCCAGCTTCCCACCAAACTGAATGATTTTACTTCTGTGGGTGTCGGCTCACTTGTAGGTTCAGGTATCGGGGTATCTTCAGGTGTTGGATCGGCTGTAGGGTCCGGTGACGGATCTCCAGTGGGCTGTGGTGTTTTCGTACCGCTCTCAGAATCACATCCTATGACCATAAAAACAAGAAACACAATACCAATTGATAAAAGATACTGTTTCATATATTCTCCACATAAAAGAGTTGATGATAAAGGGATATCCTGTCGGAGTAGAAACTCCGGTTTATTCACTTTTTTCTCATTGTAAATTACCCTGTACACAGCTTAAGAAGTTAACAGAAAAAAATCAAATAAATTTCATCTTACGCTGAATTCTTCACTCCTTAGCCATCTCAATTCTTTTTTTTTATCAAGCATCTCAATCGATTTTTCCATCACCTTTTTTAAATGAGTCTCGGTAATGGGTTTTTCAATAAAATATGAAAAGAGATTTTCCTCTTTTTCTTCTTTAAATAAATAGGTGGTGCCAAAAGCAGTGGAAAGGAGAGCAATATAAATCCAAGGGGTATATAGTTTTTTTATTTCTTCCAATAGTTCTATTCCATTTAATACAGGCATCTGGTAATCGATGATAAAAATATCAAATTTTTCTCTTCGTAGCCTTTCCAAAGCAACGAGGGGATGTGACTCTGTTGTTATATTAAAATCCGGACACATAATTTTAATTTTATCTAATACAGTATTGTCATCATCAACAGCAAGAATTTTTATGTTTTTCATCATAAACCTCCATCCTAAAATTATAATTGTGAAATAGCTTGCTCATAATAAAGCAAAAAATGTACCAACTTGTATGGTGCTCTTTGTGATTCTTTATAACATCGTAAAAACCGCCTCAAGATCCCTGTTTACCCTTCAGGAGAGTTGCCGGATAACCAAATCGACGATTTGAAGTTGCAGGTTAACGGTAATATGATATACATGATGACGATGCACGTGTATCAAACCGTACAGTTCTATATCATTTTGATACAATTGTACTTTCCAGTCTTTCACTTTCGCGAAACACTCTGGGATGGTAATTCGCGGATTGGCACCCACTTTTGACAATATAATTTTTAGTTACACAATTAAGAAAATTTTAACCAC
>JAFGRV010000596.1 GCA_016934975.1 Spirochaetales bacterium
CATTTTCGACTTTGTCGAATTCCAATTGTTGTATTTCATATGGTGTATTCCCGACTTTGTCGGGTCCGACGAAGTCGGGTGTGACTTCGTCGGTTGTTGATTTGGAAAAAGCAACCTGCTTTTTCAGGTGGTTTTTTAATGCCCAAAGGACCTCTTCACCGGATAGTAGAAGATGTTTTCAATATATCATTTTTCCTTATTCATTTTCATAATTTTTCATATGGACTTTAATTTCTTCCATAATTTGTTCCATGATACTGATATCCTTATCAGAGACCGGATTACCGGACTCTATTTTTTTATTAATCATAAGCAGGAGATTATCCAGAACAACAATATCAGACTTAATTCGATCCACTAACTCCTTACCTGAACCGGAGAATATGTCAGCATCTTCTTCAAATGTTGATTCTGCATTCTCATATCCCTTTTCATTAATATTCCCTAACAAGAGGGTTATTTTTCTCGTTCTTCCACTTTCTATTGTCGCAGGATCATAATAGTGAGCGACTGCCGAATCATTGATTGAATAGGGGCGTGAGCTGAAATCTCTTGATTCCGAGGAAAGATAGGTCCAGGTAGTTTCATTCAGACGCTTCCAATTTGCAAAAATAATTTTATCCGGTTTTGTACTGTTTCCGATCGCAACTTGTAACCCGACATTTTCTTCTTTAATATTTTGTGATATCCAATAATTAATCATATTTTCCTTCGTGATCACTGTCTCATTTGTCACATTATCAATATTATTCGTCCTAAAATGATGATTATGGGATTCTCCTAAATATGTATCAAAAAGGTATCTTACACCGACCTTTAGCGATTTTTCCGAGATATTTTTTATAGATAATGTAATAAGAATTCCATCTGTTTCTTTTGCTCCGGAAGACGTGATAAAAGTGAAATCCTGAGAGATTTCCAATTGTCCGGATTCCCAGGTAAAACGGGCGCCATGTTCCTTCTCTTCAATTTTTTCTTTAAAAGAACCGGATTCCCCTAATCTATAGATTTTATTATCTATAACGATACTCAACACCGAGGTGCGAACATCCTGATCCAGGAAAAATGACGTGTACTTCTTTTTTACAGGATCAGTGAGATAGTAAACGGAAAATCTCCCGATATTTTTATGCAGGATGAGTTTAATGTTCCCATCATTTAATTCCAGGGAAAAGGAAGTAAAAGCAAGCAGAAGAAATAATACAGATAGGAATAATTGTTTTTTTTGCATCATATATCCCCTCCCAAACTCTGAAGGAGTTTTTGAAGCATTTTCTTTGCTTCTTCTGCTTCTGTTTTAATTATACGAAGACGCTCATCATTTGATAATTCAGTCTCCTTTTTTTCTTTATTAATGTTAATGGTTGAAACAATATCCTGGTCAGGTACGGTTATACCGGTAATTGCTTCAAGATAAGCAATCTGTTGTTGCAGCAGAATAATCGCATTATTCAGATTTTCAATATCTTTGTTCTTTTTTTCAAGTTCTTCGGAAAGCTGGGCTACTTTTTCAGATTGATCTTCATTTACAACGTCATATTCAATTCCCGCATTCGAAAGTCTTTTCTGATACGTGGCGATTGCCTGCTCATATGTTTTTTCCCTGCGCTTAAAATCGTCCATGGTTTTAAGGGCTTCCATATGACTCCATTTTAAAAGCTTTAAAAGTTCATTTTCACGTTTTTTGAATTCAATAATAGAAATTCTGTATTTAGAAGTCTCAAATTTATAACTATTTGGAAATTTAGAGACTATGTATCTGTATATCTGTTCGGCATCTCCTAAACGGCCCATAAAAAAAACAGATTCAGCGACCCAGAAGTATGCATTGGAAATAAAAACCGAGGTTGGATATTGTTCAATGAATTTTTCAAGAACTTGAATCGATTTTTCAAATTCATTCTGCATAAAAAGAAGCCTGCCTTTTTGATAGACTGCTTCCGAATAATAGACATGATTATCAAAATGTATTAAAAAATATTCAAGATTCTTTGTCGCGTCATCAAGTTTACCGAGTACCATCTGGCATTTTGCGATCCAGAAATATGCATCACCATGATAATAGAAAAACTCCGGATCAACAATCATACTTCTAAAAAGCACAAGAGCCTGGTCATACAAGCCTTTTGAGAACAATTCAATACCTTCTGCAACCCGTTCCCGCCCTTGTTCATGATCAATTGAAAAAAGAATATGAGACGAAAATAGAAAAAGAATTATTATAAATAGGAAACATAAAAGTTTTTTAGTCAATAGATACTTCTCCTATTGTATTTTTCGACCTTTTAAAAGAAAAATGAAACCAAATAATCCTATCAATTGTAAAATAAAACCAATTTGCCAAGAATCGGTTACTTTCATTAACGTAAGAAAAACCGCCGCTGTTCATTGAACGACTATACGGAAGGTATTTTATTTACCTTTCTTAAAAAGCTGTAAATATTTATCAGGATAGGGTGCTTTGAAAAATGCGGATCCTGTGACAATGACATCCGGTTTCGCCTCCATTATTTCCATACGGGTATCCTTATTGACGCCCCCATCAATCTCTATGAGATAATCATATCCCTTTTCTTTACGTTGTTGCCGGAAATAAGCAACTTTTTTAAGTGATTCAGGTATCAGTTTTTGTCCCCCATACCCTGGATTTACTGTCATTACAAGAACAAGATCGACAAAGGGAAGGAGTTCTTTGATCTGTTCCGGGGGTGTGGAAGGCACAATTGAAATTCCCGCTTTTCGCCCAATACCTTTAATCTGCATGATGAGTCTGTGGAGATGGATAGTAACTTCAGCCTGTATTGTAATTCTATCTGCTCCGGCGTGGGCAAATTTAGCGATCTGGGATTCCGGATGCATAATCATAAGATGGACATCAAAAGGAAGCGTTGAATGATGACGCATATCTCTGACCATCTTATGACCAAAGGTGATGTCCGGAACAAATGATCCATCCATGACATCGAAATGGACCCAATCACCTCCGGATTTATCAATTAAAGCAAGTGCTTTTTCCATATTGCTGAAATCTGAAGCGAGAACTGAAGGGGCCATTATCGGGGTTTTTAGCTTTTCCATAGCATTACTATACAAAGTTGTATGTATCTATTCAAGTATCAATATTACCTATTACACACATTGTCTCTCTTTCTGCTTATCATAAGTTAATCATTTATCATCCAAAGAAAGTCACCGACGGTCATGGAAGGACAGGCAAGGTTATCTATGTCTCCCTCTTCTAAAATAGATCAGAGTTTTACAATATCCAAATCCGAAGGGGTGAGTTCCTGTTCAATATACATATCAATAAGTCGTTGTGAAGATGCATGTCCGAGATACTCACTTACTCCTTTTATCTTTCCGGTTTTACGAACAAGAAGCTCTGCAAAAGTATATCTGAAGGTTTGAGCAGAAATATGTCTGTGAAGCACTTTTTTACCAAGGCGGATAATACTCATGCTGACCATTTCACGGCGATAAGGGGATTGATTCTTATTTTCAAAAAGAAATATATTGCCATTAAAAAAGTGTGCGATTGTATACATAAAGGGTGTATCGATGATAACTTTTCTTTCTTTTTTTCCTTTTATCGTTATATGTGTTATTTTTTTATCTTGCTTTATATCAAGATATTGAATTTTCAGCATTTCGCTGACACTCGTCCCTGTCATAAGAAGAAACCGGATCATAAGACAAAGCCACTGAGGTGCCTTTTCAAGGAGTCGTTTTATTTCTCCGATTTTGAGTGCGGCAGGTCTATCTTCAATAATTATCTTCTCATATTTTAATGTTGATAAAAGCTCTCTTAACCGCTCCAGTTCACGTTGCTCAAAATATGATGGTGTCAATCTGAATAAAAATCTCATCCGGTTTTTTAGAGCTGCGATATACAGATTCCTGGTATTGGAAGAATAATTGCTCTTCGGATTATTAAGATAATCAATATATGCTTTTAAACCTTTCGAAGAAATCATAACATTATTCTGATCAAGAAATTGTATAAAATGTTTTGTTGCATTTTTATACGATCCGGGAAGTTTTAAAAGAAGATTCTTTAAATTTAAATCGGTTATTGCCGGTTCCATAACATTATTATCGGCATTATGTGCCACGAGTTACATAAAAAATATTATGTATACTCAAACGAGTGAATGTCTGCCGTCTCCTGTCAATAGATTACTTTAACTACTTATAGCAAAATATCAGATTTACTGCAATTGAAAAGTTACTTCAGGATTCAGGAATTTTTAACATTATAAAAAACAGGGTCGAAAATATTCATGTGTATAGGGAAGAGTGTATTATCTCTTTCTTTCTTGACAGTTTCGAGGGTACAGCCTATATTTTTTTATATGAAAAAATTCTTTTTATTTTTCCTTCTTTTCTTTCCCCTCCCCTTTCTTATACCCGTCATATTAACTTTTTTTGAAAAATCACTCATAGTGTATCCGAATAAAAAATATATCAACGATTTCGGTTTTTATGCTGATGTGAATTCCGGGGGAAATTCAGAAGTACTCGCTCACTCGGTAACCCCGGAACAAATCAGTTTCGAATATATTATCCGGGAAGGACACTCCTTTCTTTATGCCGGTATGTGTGTCAGCTTCGGACCGGCGCCATCTCTTCTGCTTGATGTTTCACATTATGATTATATGACTATCAGGCTAAGTTCATCTTTTTCAAGAAAATGTGATGTTTATCTTGATGTGTTTCAGGATAACATCACGGATATAAAAAAAGAAGAACCACTGAGACCCATAGGAAGAGAATTGGTGTTAAAACAGGGAATGAATACATATACAATATGGCTTGATTCTCTGATAACGCCTTACTACTGGCTTAGGGAGTATAATTTACCGGAGAAGATTGATAAAGATAACAATAGATTTGAGAAAGTAAAACGTTTTAAAATAAATGAATCACAACCTGAAAAAATAGAAAAAGAAATATATAATCATCTCATTGTAAAAACAATATCCTTTCATAAATCCCATTTTCTGCTCTATCTTATTACTTTTAGTAGTATTATTTTCTATTATATTATTCTTTTTTTCCTCCTCGGCAAATTCCGGAAGAATGAAGGTGTTATAGCTCAAGATCCATCTCTACCCGGATATAAGAAATTATATCTTGAAAATTATAAGGAACAGGATTTAGATAAAATTATCGGTTTTATCAAGTCTCATTATTATAATCCTGATTTCTCACCCCTCCTTGTTCAAAAATCAACAGGTATATCCACTGCACGAATAAACCAACTCATACGCAGGCAATTTAAAACATCTCTCATTCAATTTGTTAACCATCTAAGAATTACAGAAGTAAAACGTCTCCTTGTGCAGACAGACAGAAACATCACGGAGCTTGCGTTTAAAGTAGGATTTAATAATATCAGCTATTTCAACAAACTTTTTAAAAAGCGTGAAGGAGTATCACCCAGGGAATATAGAAAGATACGGAATCAGGAAGATACTCCATTATAAAAATCATTTATAAGTCATGGATTGGACACAAGATGACCATAAATCTAGTGCATACTCCATATACTAAAAAAAAATAAAGGAGAAACAGGTCTCAAGATGACCTGGAATCAGGAGGGTTGATGTTCTTATCAAATTTAAAAAATGTTAAAATAATGAGAATTTTATTCTCATTATTAGTAGTGAGTGTATTTTTTCCAATGGCTATGTGGAGTCAAACTTTGGGTGATGTAGATTCAAGCAATTCGGTGAATATTATAGATGCTTTATTAATATCACAATACTATGTCGGCCTGAATCCGGCTAATTTCCAACCCGCTTATGCTGATGTAGATGCAAGCAATTCAATAAATATCATTGATGCTTTGTTGATATCTCAGTATTATGTCGGTTTAATTACTGAATTCCCGGGACAGTCACAGGCAACACCCGGTCCGACCCAGGTTCCGGGTGCGAATACCCAGATTACCTTAAACGGCAACTCCATCTCCGTTAATGGTGCAGGTGCCACAGTAAACGGGACAATTGTTACAATCACATCAGCAGGAACTTACACGATAAACGGCTCCCTTAATGACGGCCGGATTATTGTTAATACAACAGATCAAGTTCTTGTTACTTTGAATTTAAACGGGATTAATGTTTATAGTTCTGTTAATTCACCTTTAAGCATTATGAATGCCCCGGAGGGGGTTGAGATTGTTCTCGGAGCCGGTACGGTTAATACACTGCGGGACAATTCAAATTATCAATTTGATGGTACCGACGATGAACCGAATGCTACCCTTTTTGCAAAGGACGATCTTGACATCTCCGGAGAGGGTACATTACATGTTGAAGCCAATTATAATGACGGTATTGCCTGTAAGGATGATATGAATATCAAGGATTGTACAATTACGGTTAATGCGGTCGATGACGGCATCAGGGGAAAAAACTCTCTTGAAATCAAGAGCGGTACCACAATTACTGTCAATTCCGGCGGCGATTGTCTTAAATCCGATGACGAGGAAGACGGATTAATCGAAATAAAGAAATGTACTCTGAATTTGACCTCAACCGGTGCCGATGGTATGGACGCGGAAATAGCGGTAACCGTTACAAATGAAGATGCGAATGTCAAAATAACCACGGGCGGCGGAAGTAATATTCGACCGAATGATAGTGTTTCCACCAAAGGAATCAAAGGCAGCGGGAGTATCACCATTGAAACCGGAACTGTCAATATCAATTCTTCCGACGATTCGATACACTCCGGCGGGGACATCACTATAATCGGCGGGATGCTGACCTTGGCTACCGGTGATGACGGCGTTCATTCCGATACGGTGTTAACGATTGATAACGGCACTATCATTGTAAACAAAAGCTATGAAGGACTGGAAGCACCCACCCTTAATTTGAACGGTGGTTATACAAATGTTACTGCCGACGATGACGGTATTAACGCAGCCAGTATAGGCGGAACATGGCCTGGTACGGGTGGTAATGCTTATCTAAACATACGGGGTGGAAAACATGTTATTCATGTTACCAACACCACTATTACGGGAAGCACCGGGGGTGACGGTTTGGACTGCAATGGAGCTATTGTCATGACCGGCGGTACAGTATTGATACATGGTCAAACAACAAATGTAGACAGTGCTATTGATTATGACGGATCAATGACTATAAGCGGCGGTCTTATCATGGGTGCCGGTAATTCTCAGATGGCTATGGCCCCCGGTGGTAATTCTTCATCCCAGAATAGCCTCCTCTATAATTTTACTTCTCAGCCATCGGGAAGCCTTGTGAATATTCGGGATACCAACGGCACCAATCTTATTACCTTTTTACCCGATAAGAATTATTCCTCCATTGCTTTTTCTTCACCAAATTTACAAACCGGGAGACAATATATTGTCTACTTTGGTGGAAATTATTCCGGAGGATCACAAGAAGACGGTTTGTATCAAAATGGAACCTATTCTCCGGGAACACAGGGAACAACCTTTACCGTATCCGGCCCTGTGACAACTATCGGAGGAGGCGGCTGGATTCCATTTTAGTCTATAATTTATATTTTTAAATCTATGATGGCGCATATCCTTTTCACCTCATTTTATGGATATGCGCTACCGTCTTTTTACTATGAAATAATATTGATATTCATCATTACCGGTTATCACGTTTCAATACATAAGCCGAATAATTCGATCTTGGTATTAAAATCAAAGATTTTAGTGTGCCGAAGTGTTTCAAAACAATACAATACAAATCTGTTACATAAATAAAAATATGTAACATTCGTATACTCACTCATCATGATAAAAAATATTGAAATCATTATATATTCAGACCGCTTTCTATTTTTATATGAGGACAAGAGGATTGAGAATTAATGAATCAAAAGATCATACATCCCTTTACAGAATTTCATTAAACGTGGTACACATTAATCATCAACAAGGAGCCATTAATGGGAAAAAGGAACAATCAGATGAAAGATCCATCAGTTTTTTTTAAAAAACTCTATGATATTATTGTCACTCTTCGCGATCCCGGGGGTTGTCCATGGGACTTAAAACAGACTGTTCACTCTTTACGGGAAAGTCTTATTGAAGAAAGCTATGAATGTGTCAGTGCAATTGATGAGGCTGATGATGAAAACTTAAGAGAAGAACTGGGTGATATTCTTCTTGTTCTATCTATGATTATCAGAATTAAAGAACAGGATAATGCCTTTACTTATGCTGATGTGTTACAAGAAATAAGTGATAAGCTGATACGCCGGCATCCACATGTTTTCGGGAAAGAAATTCTGGAAACAGCGGAAGAAGTCCTTGTGAACTGGGATAAAATAAAAACAGAGGTAGAAGGAAAAAAAGCTATTGTTTCTCTGCTGGAATCGATTCCCCGTGCTTTCCCTCCCCTGGAAAAAGCCTATGCTATCCAGAAGAAAGTATCGAAGGTTGGATTTGATTGGAAAGAGGTCGGACCGGTCTGGGAAAAGTTGGATGAAGAGATTAATGAGTTAAAGATTGAAATTGATAAAGGAGATACGGAGAAGATCGAGGAAGAATTGGGAGATGTTCTTTTTACCATTGTTAATCTCGGGCGATTGTTAAAAATAAATCCTGGCATTGCTTTGAACAGGACGAATGCAAAATTTATGAAACGGTTTATGGAGCTGGAGCAGAGAGTAAAGAAAAGAGGAATTGATATTAACGATGCCGGTCTTGAGGTACTTGATGAAATTTGGGATGAGATTAAAGGTGAGGGCTAAGATTTACAGTTTCAGGTTCTAAAATTTATAAGCGTAAAATTCGCTTAGGTGATTGACATTTTAAATGACTTTGAATATTATATTAATGATTTTGACTCATGCGAGCGTCGTATAATGGCATTACCCGAGCTTCCCAAGCTCGTGACGAGAGTTCGATTCTCTTCGCTCGCTTTTTTTAATTTGTTACGGGATAAAAAATTACACCCGCATTTTCCCTTACACCTTATCTGGATTGAGATGAATTGAATTCCTGTCGGCACAGATCCGGCCCTGCTTAATATCCAAAAGCCAGAGATAATGCAGAAGATTTACATCACTTTCAAATAAAAAAAATCCAATGAATGAGGTTGAATATCGCTAAAAAAAATAATATTGTATTATTCATCTCATTCATAGTGCAGAATGGAGGCAAAAAATGAATTAATGAGGGGATTAGAGAAAATATCAATATAAATTATTGATATTAATAATATTTTAATAAAATAAAGAGTCACTATGTATTGTATTCATGGTACCTGGATACCATCCGGGAATAAAGAGTTTATAAATAACGGGAATTTCTGTATCTGGGTGGAAAAAGAACCACAACAGACAAAGATAAAACCAGGACAGAAGGATGTACATCCGTTTCATCTTTCTCCTGATGAACTCCATTCCTTTTTTTTCGAAGGACTTAAGATAAAAGATCTTTCCCTTAATAATGAGAATAATTATCGAAAGAACTATTTTCTCCTTCCCACGGAAAATAAGTCGCCCCTACTATCCTTTGATATGTTGAGATATCTGGGAGAAGAATTGCCCGATACATACGACGTAGCTCAATGGCAGATTTCATGTTTCACTCCGGATAATCCCTTGCGTTTTTTAAAAGAGCTTCATTTTATCTCATTGTATTATCCCCATGAATTGATGCTCGGTCATGATTTATTATTTTGGATTCACTACGGAACTGCATGGAAAGATATCATCCTGAAAGATCATTATATCCCCGCTTTAAAATATCATGAACGCGAAAAATCTTCAAAGAAGAAAAAAGTGAATACAACAGGTTCTTTTAGAATGTATCCCGGATGGGAAATAATATCACATCGATATGGAGAGCTCCTGGAAGAGTATAGTACATCCATGCCCTTTTTTTGTACATGTGGTGACGATACAAAAAATATCGAAATAACCCATTATAATCCGGGAACTCTTTTACAGCATTTTTCAGAACAAATGATGGATGATCTGGTAAAAAAAACAGGGTTTACACAGAAGCTTATAAAAGATGTTTCGAATACCTTTATCGAAAAATGCATGGATTATAACACTAAAGGTGAACAATATGATAATCATGATAACAGACTCGTGGAAACATGGAAGAAATGGTATGTTTGGAAAAAATACCTCGATGATGTTACTACTGAAATTCCTTTCAATGTATGCTTCCGGGTTCATTCCGCTGCCCCGGACAAACCCGATATCTGGAAAATTGAATTTCTTATCGAAAGCAAAAAGGATCCTTCGTTAAAGATAGCATTATCAAATTATTGGTGTAATGAAAAAAATAAAATAATCCATAGCTTTTTGGGGATTGATTTTGAAAAAGAATTATTATTAAAACTGGGCTTTGCCGCAAGAATTTATCCCAAAATTTGGGAAGGATTGGAGACAGACACACCTAAAGATGTGATGTTACGGCGAGACGAGGCATTTACTTTTTTAAAGGAAAGTGCCTGGGTTTTGGAAGATGCGGGATTTAAGATTATTGTTCCTTCGTGGTGGACTCCGGAAGGAAGAAAAAAAGCAAGAATTCGTATAAAAGCAGAGGGTTCCACACCGAAACAGGGAATGAACCGGGGATATTTTACCCTTCCGTCTTTAATTCACTACAACTATGAACTATCAATCGGCGGAGAACCTGTTACCGAAAAAGAGTGGCAGCTTTTAATTAATGCAAAAAGTCCGTTAATTCATTTTCGCGGAGAATGGATGGAACTGGACCGGAATAAAATGTCTCAGATGCTTGAATTCTGGAAAAAACATAATAAAGAACAAGCAGACATCTCTATTATAGATTTAATAAAAAAAACCGCTGAAAACAGCGATGAATTCGATTTTTCTTACGATGAAACGTTAGTTGAAATGATGGAGAGACTCCTCGCGAAAAGCAGGTTTATTATCCTCGATAAAGTAGAAGGATTTAACGGGGCCTTACGGACATATCAAAAACGCGGAACCTCCTGGCTATTATATCTTGAATCCCTGGGATTACATCCGTGTCTTGCCGATGATATGGGATTGGGAAAAACTATTGAGATTATCGCGTTGTTAATATTTGAAAAAAAACAAAAGGGAAACAAGGGTCCGACGTTATTGATTGTTCCTACATCGGTAATCGGAAACTGGGAAAAAGAAATCGAGCGATTCGCTCCGGAACTTAAAACAATTATTCATCATGGGAGTGACAGGATGAAACTGGCGAACGATTTTCAAACCGAAAGCTGTAACAATGATGTTGTCATTACGTCGTTTACTTTGACCAGAAAAGATACTGCCCTCTTACAGGAAATAGAATGGCATAGAATTGTTGTAGACGAAGCACAAAATATTAAAAATCCGATATCGGCACAAACAAAAGCAATTGTAAAGTTAAAAGCATCTCATCGAATCGCATTAACCGGAACACCCATTGAAAACAGGCTTTTGGATTTATGGTCGATATTTCATTTTTTAAACCCGGGGTATTTGAGTACCCCATCAAAGTTTAGAAAGCAGTATGAAATTCCAATACAAAAAGAGAATGATCTCCCCAAACAGATGATCTTAAAAAAATTAGTGGAACCCTTTATTTTACGCCGGGTTAAAACAGATAAGGAAATAATTAGTGATTTACCGGATAAAGTGGAACAAACACTTTTCTGCAATCTGACAAAGGAACAAACCTCTCTTTATCAGGCAGTTGTGGATGAAGTATCGACATCAATCGAAAAAACCGACGGCATTCAAAGAAAAGGGCTTATTTTATCAACCTTAATGAAATTAAAGCAGATCTGTAATCACCCGCGTCAATTCTTACAGGATGGGAGTATATTCTCCAGAGAGCGGTCTCATAAACTGACACGGTTAACGGAAATGGTGGATGAAGTCATTCAAAATGAAGAGAGTCTCTTAATTTTTACACAGTTTAAGGATATCGGGAGTTCCCTGGAACAATATTTTAAATCGGAGTTTCATTATAACACGTATTTTCTTCACGGCGGAACCACCCGTAAAAAACGGGAAAAAATGATCGAAGATTTTCAAGCACCCGATACGGACCCGGGAGTATTTATTTTATCTTTAAAAGCAGGGGGAGTCGGGATCACCCTGACAAAAGCAAATCATGTATTCCATTTTGACCGGTGGTGGAACCCGGCTGTGGAAAATCAGGCGACCGACAGGGCATTCCGTATCGGGCAAAAGAAAAATGTTTTTGTCCATAAGTTTGTCGCAATCGGTACCCTGGAGGAACAAATTGATAAGATGCTTGCGGATAAACAAAAACTTTCAGAGACAATTGTCGGAAGTGATGAATCATGGCTTTCGACACTGGATAATGAGACCTTTAAGAATCTGATTCGATTACAAAAATCATCAATTTTAGAGTAAGGATCATGGCTAAAATAAGTAAAACCTGGTGGGGTGATGTTTTTATGAGAGCATTGGAACAATTTCTCGATGATGGCCGTCTAAAAAGAGGCCGGTCATATTGCAGTGAACATCGGATTTTGTCTTTTGAAATTAATGATAATTACATAAAGGCAAAAGTAAGAGGTAATAAGAATCCCTATTTCGGAGTGTATAAAGAACCTCGGTATACTACTCAGATTACTCTAACCACTTTTTCGGATGCAAAATGGAAAAAAGTAATTAAAAAACTGTCATCTCATGCAGCCTGGATTTCAAAATTGTTAATGAATGAGATGCCTGATAATATAGAAGATGCTTTTAGAGAATTCAATTTACATTTATTACCTCAAAAAAGCATGGATTTTAACACCAATTGTTCCTGCCCGGATTACGCCAATCCCTGCAAACACATAGCAGGGGTTTATTACCGGGTTGCTTCCATGCTCGATACGGATCCTTTCCTCATGTTCCAATTACGGGGACTGTCAAAAGAGACATTGCAGAAAGAATTGGGTAAATCACCTCTGGGACAAGCCTTGTTATCCCGTCGTTTAGGACCGGAAGATGTTGAACTGATATCCGTTGATTCTATCTATACACACCCTGAAAAAATGAATCTTAACAAAACAATTTCATTAAAAGAGTTTTGGTGTGGTAAAAAACATCAATCTTTAAAAAATGATAAAACTCATCAGCCTCAAAATATTTCCGCTCTCCTGATTAAAAAGCAGGGAGATTATCCTTCCTTCTGGGAGCGGGATAATTCCTTTATTGAAACCATGGAAGCGATTTATGATCATATCAGGCTAAAAAATAAGGATAATCTGTAGAACCTGAGTGAGAGTGAATGGCGGCGTACGGGTTTGTTAAAAGAACAATAACTCCTCTTGCTTCCGATGCCGGAATAAATGTAAACTGATTTTTGGGGTTTCAGGATAAACATTTCCGGAAAGGTAAAGGAATGCTTCCCTTTTGCATCGGATAATTTCCAGGAAGATAAATCCAGGGGTTTATCCGAAATGTTTTTTAAGGCAAAGTATTCATCATTTAAATTTTCATTATCATTTCCTTCCGCATCGTAATGAACATCAACAGCAATAATGAAATTATTGCGGACCGTCTCCATTTCTTTTACAATTCCTGACCATATACCCCTTTTTTTCGTCATCGCTTCTTTTTGAGCTGATGACAATTCAGCTATTATTTCACAGGAAGCTTCCGTATAGACACCCGGGCAAATCCGCTGCGGACGAGGTCGATATTAAAATTAGTACCGGCTATGATGATATATGCCAGAAGCCGGCCATAGTACCCTCTTCTCCCCGTTTTAGAATCATAACGTACAGTTATTTTTTTATGTAAAAGTGTGTTCTTTGTGTACTCTTTAATGTGAAGGGCCCATTTATGAAGATATTTCTCATCTGTCTTTAATCTAATATTCTACGAGCAGACTTTTTGTCCAGCTATAAACACATAGATACGAATTGCTGTTTGGGTTGTAATTGCAGGTTAGATATTATAAGCTATCTGCAAAGCTTCTGATCCTGAATTATTACAATGAAAAAAAAAGCATTCTCTCATACACTGGTATACATATACTGTTGTATGAAAAGAATGCTTTCATTTTATCACTGCCGGTAGGCAGTGTGTATTACATCACTGACTATAAGCAGAAGCCGTTTATAAGGTCCACATAATACTGTGCGATTAAAAGAGCATCAACAATATCAACAGAACCATTACAGTCCGTATCAGCTGCTCCGGGATTAAATCCCGGGGGATCAAGATCGACGTAGTATTGAGCGAGAAGAAGAGCATCAACAATATCGATCACCCCGTCACCGTTTGTGTCACCCCGCAAAACATCCGTGACCGTAACACTACCGCTGTTTCCACATGCAGTTCCTATCGGGCTTGTCGATCCGTCAACAAGTTGATCGACATTCAGTCCGAGGGTGGTTGTTCCTGATGCTATTGCTTCAAAGGTGATGACTAATACCTGGAGATTTGAACCGGGACCTGTTCC
>JAFGRV010000597.1 GCA_016934975.1 Spirochaetales bacterium
ACCAATTCATCTACTTTCGGGAAGCTCTACCACCTCTATCATTGAACGAAGTCCCAAAATTCTTTTTGACCGTTTAATTGCAAAATCCTGCCCAAAACGGACACCTGTTCTTGCTGAAAGCGGACAGCATTTCCTGAGCAAAGCGGACATTCATTCCTGTTGAAAAAGGACAAGGGTTCTTGCGGAAAACGGACAGGCTGGGCCGGTTCAAAGCGGACAGTGATTCCTGCTGAAAACGGACACTCTACAAGTCATCACTTATTTTCCACTGATTATTAGTACTTCTGCTGGTTTTTAGAATAAATCAAAAATCAACAGGAGGAAGAAATGCCAAGACAAAGAATTAATGTGGAAAAAGTAAGAGAAATACTACGTCTGAACCAGGAATTAAAGTTTAGTATCAGAAAAATAGCTGATGCCCTTCAGGTTAGCAAGACCAGTGTTGGAGAGTACCTGGCCGAGTTTAAACGCAGCGGGTTATCCTGGTACGACATCACCCGGATGAGTGATACCGAAGTTGCTGAGCTTTTCGAAAAGCGTAACAAATCAGCCAATCCCATGTATGAAGCCCTGGCAAAAGATTTTCCCAGCTATGAAAAAGAGCTGGCCCGTGTTGGGGTAACCCTTTATTTGCTTTGGGAAGAGTATAAGGAGAGTAATCCTGGAGGTTTTAGTTATTCCAGGTTCTGTCATCATTACCGGATGTGGGAGGGCAAACTCAAAGCGGGGATGCACATAGAGCACAAAGCCGGAGATTTGTTGTATGCAGACTTTACCGGCAAGAAGATGCACTGGGTTGATGCCGGGACAGGAGAAGTTAAAAATGCAGAGATTTTTGTAACCATAATGGGCGCCAGTCAATTGATTTATGTGGAAGCAGTAAAAAGCCAGCAACTGGAGGATTGGATCTGGGCCAATGAAAATGCCTGGAGGTATTATGGAGGGGCCACAAGGGGTATCTGTCCCGACAACTTAAAATCTGCCGTTACCAAAGCGTGTAATTATGAGCCGTTGCTCAACGAGACCTATTACGATTTGGCCCGTCATTACAACACGGTAATCCTGCCCACACGCCCGGCCAGGCCCAAAGACAAATCGCTGGTTGAGAATGCCGTGCGGTTGGTTTATCAAAGAATATTTGCCAAATTAAGGAACCAAACGTTTTTTTCACTTCAGGAACTTAACCAGGCCATAAGGGAAGAGCTGGAGAACCTGAACAATACCCCTTTTCAGCGAAGGGACATGAGTCGCAGGGAGTTGTTTAACGAGATAGAGAAAAACGAGTTGCAAGCTCTTCCGGCAGAGAGATATGAGATAAAACATTTTCAGGTATCCAGGGTGGAGTTTCATCACCATATTTACCTTAAAGATGACAAGCATTACTATAGCGTTCCTTATCAATACACAGGCAAAAAGGTTAAAACAGTATACACCAGCCGGATGGTTGAAATTTTTAGTGATAATGTACGTATAGCCCTACACCAAAGGGATCGAAGAAAATATAAATATACTACGGAAAAAAGCCACATGCCTGCTACCCATCAGTTTGTAAATGGATGGAGCACCGACCGGTTTGTTAAGTGGGCATCGCAGATGGGCGGTTCCATAGAAACTTTTATTGAACTGTTGCTTGAAAGTAAGGAACATCCCCAGCAGGCTTTTAAATCATGTATGGGAGTATTGAACCTTGGGAAAAAATATAAACCTGAAGACCTTGAAAAGGTTTGCAAAAAAGCAATAGAGTACAACAGTATATCCTTCCGGTTTATTCATAACGCATTGAAAAACAACATCCACAAGATGGAACCGGAGGATACCATTGATTTAAAACTTCCATTACATGAAAATATACGTGGGGAAGATGATTATAAATAACCAATTTAAAAATGAATACATTATGAGTCAAACAGTAACAATGCAAAAACTCGAGGAGATGCGCCTGGGTGGTTTTACCCGGGCTTACAGGGAAATGATGGAAACAGGCAGGAGTAAAGATTTTACAACCGATGAAGTCATATCCCATCTGGTACAGGCAGAATGGGATGAGCGGTATAACCGGAGGCTAAAGAGATTAATAACAAGGGCCCGGTTTCGTTACCAGGCAAGTATGGAACAGATAGATTATACTGCCAAAAGGGAACTGGATAAAAACCAGGTATTAAGATTATCTTCCTGCAACTGGATATCAGGTAAACAAAATTTGATTATAACAGGAAGTACCGGTGTGGGAAAAAGCTTCCTGGCTTCTGCACTTGGCCACCAGGCCTGCATGCAGGGACATAAAGTCTGCTACCGAAACTCTTCAAAGTTGTTCGATGAACTGAAAATCGCCAAGGCAGATGGCACCTATATTAAAGAAATAAGTAAAATTGAAAAACAGGATTTACTCATTTTGGATGATTTTGGTTTAAAACCGCTGGATAACAATCAGCGATTAATTTTACTTGAATTGCTTGAAGACCGGCACGGAAAAAGGTCAACAATAATAACTTCACAATTACCTGTGAATAAATGGTATGACATAATTGGTGAGCCGACAATTGCGGACGCTATCCTTGACAGATTGGTGCATAGTTCACACAGAATTGAGCTTGCCGGCGATTCAATGAGAAAGAAATATAAAAATTAGTAATTTTAGGCAGTTATATAATGGCGAAAATAAGTGATAAAAAAAGTGTCCGTTTTCAGCAGGACTGGGTGTCCGAATAACTCAGGACTGAGTGTCCGTTTTCAGCAGGACTGAGTGTCCGAAATCGCAGGAATATGCACC
>JAFGRV010000598.1 GCA_016934975.1 Spirochaetales bacterium
CGCAGGTTTGCAAGAAATTAAAAGTTTTCACAACCGCAACCTCGTAATAGAATATTTATTTGGGTTGCGGGCGTAGCCTGCGTAATGGATATATAGATCCGGAAAGAAGATAAATGATGAAAGAAAAGGTTCGCTTTGAATTCTTTGTTGATGAGAAAAAATTTTTTGCCAGATATATGTTGAAACAAAAAATGAAAGAACTGGTAAAACACACCTATGCGGCTAAGATCACATTACATCGTACCCTTGCGGGGATAGATAAACTTGACAGGTTTTATAAAGGTTTTTATTCCTTTGAACTGGATATTGATGAATATGAAAAACCGGCTGCATGGGACTTAAGCCGTGAGCTTTGCACTCTGGATGGAGTCCTTGGGGGTGGACCTCTCTTTGCTTTCAGCGGTAAAAAGAAAGATGAGATAATAGTAAAACCCGATGATCTGCGGTGGAATCATAGGAATACCTTTTTTGATGAAGCAGTTATGAAAGCAAAGCAGGATGGGAGGCTTGCAGAAAATAAAAACACCGGCATCAGGATTGTTCAGCTTGATACCGGTTTTACCGGTCATGAAGAGATTTCCCATCGATTTAATAAATCATATGACAGGAATTTTCTTGAAAGGCGGAGGCGCCGTGTTGCCTTGGATCCGGTACCGGAATATGAACACCTGAACCCCGGCCACGGAACATCTACCGCAGGAATTATCGTCGGCCGGGGAATTAGAAAAGGGGATGACTATAACGAGGGTCTTTTCCCCAGAGTCATATTTATCCCTTACAGGATGACCGGAAGCGTTATTCAGATAGGGGGCGGTATGCTCTCTGCGTCCATACGGCATGCTGTGGATAAGGCGAAATGTGATGTGATTACCTTGAGTATCGGAGGACTCCCTCTTTTTTTTGATTGGGAGGCAGCGGTAAATTACGCTTATCGTAAAGGGGTTATTATTACCGCGGCAGCGGGAAATTATGTGGATTTTGTTGTGTGGCCTGCGCGGTATGAGAATGTCATCGGAGTTGCCGGCACATCACCGGATAATACTCCCTGGGATGGAACGTGCAAGGGGCCCGAGGTGAATATATCAGCGCCTGCCGGTCAGTTATACGTTGCACGAGTGGAGCGAAAAAACAACAAGCTTAACTATTTTTATGAAGTAAGCAAAGGAACCTCCTTTTCTTCACCTCATATCGCGGCGGCGGCGGCATTGTGGCTTCATTATTATAAAAAGGAGCTTTTGGACGATTTTTACGTCAAGGCGCCGTGGAGAAAGGTGGATGCTTTCCGCTATGCACTCTATGATAGCGCGACAAAACCCCCGGGGTGGAAAGAAAAATATGAGAAAAATTATGGTGTGGGGATAGTGAATGCTTTGGGACTCCTTAACTACAATCCTCAGGATAAAAAGATAAAAGAAGCAATTACCCGGAAAAAAGTACCCGAGGTTCCTGTTCCTCAATCTTGTATGTCTTTTGAAAAAAAGGATTATGAAGAGAGTCTTAAAAGGATGGAACTCCTCTATGAACTGAGTAATGTGGAAAACGACGATGAATCTCCTGTCCCGGAGACGATCAAAAACAGGGTGACACCGGGAACAGCCGCATATATGAAGGAAAGACCGGATTTTAGAAACAACCGCATGATAGATATAAAGAATAAAAAAGTCGATAGATATGCCGCATGTAACAGACTTGCAGACGAACTGAAAGAACATCTCCCCAGATGTATTGTGAAAAAAAAGTAAATTCCGGCGGCCCTGAAACTGATGATATTCATTTTTTATTCTCTGATATGGCCCCGGCCGTATGCAACCCATTTGTAAGAGGTGAGATCGAAAGGTCCGACCGGCCCCCGTGCATGGAGTTTGTCGGTACTTATGCCAACAACAGATCCGAGACCATATGCTCCGCCGCCGGAGAGTCGTGTGGAAGTATTTACCAGAACGGAAGCCGAATCAACCATACTCACAAAATAATGAGCTGTTTCCAAATCCATGGTAATTATTCCGTCGGTATGTCCGGACCCATAGGAATTAATATGTGAGACCGCCTCTTCTTTATTTTCTACAATTTTTATCGAAAGAATTGGGGCAAGGTATTCGGTAGACCAGTCTTCTTCCCGGGCAGCTGCAACATCCGGGAAGATTTTTTTTATTTTTTCACAGCCCCGTATTTCCACCTGTTTTTCTTTTAAAGCGGCAAAAAGGGGATGAATAACACGATTGACCGCTTTTTCATCAATTAAAACCGTTTCCAGGGCATTACATACTTCAACACTCTGACACTTTGAATTGATACAAAGATCCACCGACCAGTTAACAGGGGCATCATCGGCTATGTATAAATGGCAGATTCCCTCATAATGTTTTATGACCGGTATCCGTGTTCCCTCTGCGATTTTTTTAATAAGATCCTTGCCTCCCCTGGGAATAATAACATCGATATACTCATCCATGGCGAGGAGTTCGGAGACAATTGCGTGTTCTTTTTGTTTGATGATTTGTATACTCTCAGGTGGGAGCCCGCTTTCTTTTACTGCATCCTGCATCGCCCCGGTAAGGAGTATATTTGTTCTGAAAGCCTCTGATCCCCCCCGGAGAATGACCGCATTTCCGCTTTTAAGACAGACTGATGCCGCGTCGGTGGTGACATTCGGTCTGGATTCATAAATAAGTGCGATAACTCCCAAGGGCACGCTTATTTTCTGTACCATGAGTCCGTCCTTATTTGTATACCCGGATAAAATACGGCCGCACGGATCTTCCAAATCGACTAACGATGTTATGCGTTTTATCATGTATGCGAACACTTTTTCATTTATGGTGAGTCGTTTCACGAGGGGAGGTGACAGACCTGCTTCTTCCGCATCTTTTACATCAGCCTCATTCGCCTTAAAGATTTCAGATTGAATTGTGGTGAGCTTGTCTTTCATCAGCCTGATCGCCATATTTCTTTGTTTGCCGGAAGATGCGGCAAGAACTCTGCTTGCATGCTTTGCATTTTTGCAGATATCGACGACGTTGTTATTTCTTATTTCTTCTGATACCATACGTTTTTCCTTTTCCACCTACTCCATATTATCGTGAGGTGAAGTCCCTTTATTTTCTCTTGATAATTTGATAATAATACCGATCCCTGTCATGATGAGTATCAACCCGCTGGTGAGGAGAAAATACGGGATGATAGGCGAACCCGGCACCCGGTCTTTTTCGAGAAGCAGGACTTCCTCCATATCCATGTCGGGAAAGGTCTCCTGTAAAAGCTTTTTTTCCTCATTATCCAGGGATTTGATCTTGTTGATAAGAATACCCGATACATTTTCTTCATAACGCCAGTCATCCGGAATATCCCGGACAATTTTAAAATCAGTTGTCCTTACAAGGACGGAAAAATAATCGATTCCCGGCCAGAGATCATCCGGGATATCATCAACACTACCGTATTCCTTTTCCAGCTTATCCACCTCGTCAAAATACGGATGTGATTCGGAAATAATCGGGTAATAGGTATAATTGAGAGGTGAATTCCCGGTGTAATCGCTGTTTCCCGATCTATCATACTCGTACTCAAAAATACTGCCACTATAGAGTGCGATATGTGGTCCGATATTTATATAATTGTTATCGATGGAAGTATTATTCTCGATTTCAGCAAGGTCTATTTCCAAAGGTTCGGTTTTGGCTCCGGATACAAGAGTATATTCCTGAAAGCCATAAAAAATGAGAGCTCCACCCGCAATAAACAGAATGATGATGATCCGTAAAAGCATACTTTCCTCCTTTTTATCTATCTTATAAGATCATAAAATGGGAAGCAATGAAATGCAAGGATTAATTTCTAATATTATATGACCCCGGAAGTTTGTTTTTACGGGGAAAATCCATGGCCAAGGATTATTGATTAATTGTTAATTTTCGCCTAAACTCTCTATCATGAAAATAATCAAAGAAATGAAAATTATCCGGGATATCTCCTGCATCGAATTATCTCCTGCCAGGCACGTCACTGGTCTCCCGCTTATTATTTTTCTTCATGGATTTACTTCCAGGAAAGAGGATACTATTGATGCGGCGACAGGGCTTGCACGCCGGGGATATTGTGTCGTTCTCCCGGATGCACATCTTCATGGTGACCATTCGTCGGCCGAATTGGAATCCTCCGGCCCGATTGCAAAAGCCGCAAAGATGGATGAGATATATGTTAAGTCTTCCGAAAATATCAATAGATTGATAGAGGCTTATTCCGAAGTATGGGCGGATGAAGAGCTGAGGGTCGGACTCATCGGCATATCAATGGGCGGAGTCACTATCCTTCATCACATTACACATAACAGAAATGAGCTGATAAAGGCCGCTGTTATCTGTATAGCAACACCATTTATAGAGAATCATCTTCGTAATGCCGCGGTTCAAATGCCGGAATTTCTTCCGTTTGTCTCGGAAACCCTGCTTAAAAGAATTCGTGATATTGAACCCTCACGGAGTTTTGAAAAGGCGAAAGACCTGCCCTTGCTTTTTTTACCGAGTGTTGATGATACTCTTGCTTCGATTGATGATGTGAGGCGGGGAGTGAGCGAATTAGGGAAGGTGTATGAGGATAAGGATAGGCTTAAAATCGTCGAGTATAAAGGGATCGGGCATGAGTGTGTGCCCGGGATGTTTGAGGAGGCGGGTGAGTGGTTCGGGAAGTGGTTGTGAGGTGGGTGGTTATAAGCGAAGTATTCTTTGGGGTGAAAATTTATGGTTGTAGATATTTAATAAGCAGTTATTAACAGTATTTTTATAGATGAATTGCAATAATTGTCGTATCTGCTTAGTTGATATAGATTTCCTCTTATTTTTTTCTTTATATTGTTTCATGATTACATCCAATTCAGCCAATGCAACCTCCCCATACACCCTGATAAAATCCAAAAACCACCCCAAAAAAAACCGCACCAACTGAGCCATACTATACACATTCAAATCCTGATGCATCAACTTAAACCGCCTGTACAAATCCCCCGGCATATACACATGAACACTCTCCCGCA
>JAFGRV010000087.1 GCA_016934975.1 Spirochaetales bacterium
AATTATATTAATTTTAAAAAAAATTACAAGGTGGGAGAAAATGTTATTGAAGTAGATACACAAGTATATAAACCATACCGGCCGGTTTTTTCATCAATATATTTCCATTATCTAGATGGACATATTTTTAGCGGCATTACATTTCCTAATTTAGCTACTGACGAAAAAAGAAAAGAAGAAATGAAAAAATATGCAAGTTATTCTGCTGGATTACAATGTTATGGCTTAACCCAACAAGCTGCTTCATATACGAATAATATATATACTTATAAAAATGTTGCAGGGAGAAGTGAATGGGGAGAATTCCCGCCAAATCAGGAACCACCCGGTATAGTATTTTGGGAAAGAGGAGATAATTTTAATAAAGGTAATATGTTTATTCCAGGGGACATTATTATATTTGATGGACATACTGCTATAATAAATACAGTAGTTTTTTCCAACCAGCAAAAGAGACAAGTTAACCTTGATATGTCATTATTAATTGAAGCAGCAAGTCCGGTATATGATTATAGAGTGATAAACAACCAAAGTTTGAATCAGTATATTAATGCTAACTGGGCACATAATTTTAAAATTATACGGTTACAAGTAAGTAATTGATAGGAGTAGAAATAATGAAAAATAGATTAATCATAGTTATTTTATTATTTGTAGTATTCAAGCTTTTTTCTTTTAGTATATATACGCCTGAAAAAATTAGAGATATTGAAGTTGGATCTCTACCAGGGGAACTGGGTTTTTTGTCGGTTGAACCACCTGTATTTGCTATTACATACCCCAATACATTCGCTTTCGATCATAATAATCTACTATATGTATTTGATGGATATAACAAAAGAATTAATATTTATGATAGGAATATAAACTATCAAGCAGAAATAAAAAAAGATAACTACTATTTATTTGGTGTATCTAAAATAAAATTCAATAGTAGCAATGAAATGGTTTTTACCGATGCATATGGATTAACAATGTTTGATATGACAATGAACCCTGTGTTTAGCATAGATAATAAAGATATGCCAACGAGTGTAATAAATGCATACAATTTTTTCCCTTACAAAGAATATATTTTCTATTATAATAATAGTGGAACTATTTTATGCTTGAACAAAAAAGGCAAACATATTGAACAGATAGAAATAAGTAAAGTAATAAAAGAAAATTTCGATAAAGAAACAACATTATTTAAAAATAATAGTAAATTAAGAGAAACATTATTTGCATATATAAAAGAAAATAATTTGCTTTTACTTTCTAATAAAATACTAAATACAAATAAATTTAAAGTATTTGGTAATTATTTTACCTTTATGAGAAATTTAAATAATTCGTATGAAGATAAATATCTAATTAATTATGAAGCTAATATAAATAATTTTATAGGATTTGATGATAATTGTAATATGTATTGGGATGGTGTTATGAAAAAAAATGGGATTATAGTAGTATATAATTACTATGGGTATGTAATTGATTGTATCAAAATAGAAAAAAATTATGAGGCGAAAACAATTGCACCGAATGGAGACATATATTACATGGAACCCTCGGAAAAAGGAACTTCCTTTTTCCGCATCCGCAACACCTGGGACCCCATCGACTCCATCGATACTCTTGACTCTACCGATAACCCCACTACCCCTGACACCCCCACTACTCCCACTACCCCCGCCAAAGCCTTCGACAACAACCCCAAAACCGGATGGCTCGAAGGAGTAAACAGCCCCGGAACCGGTGAATCCATCACCCTTAAGCTAAACAAAGAAATAACCGTGGACGAGATCGCAGTTGCTCCCGGCTACTTTGACTCGAAGTGGTGGAAATCGAATAACAGGGTAAAAAGTTTACGGATAACGTATGGTGGCACATCACGGGTTTTGAATTTTAAAGATGAAATGCAAATGCAGAAGATAAAACTCGCCAAAGAAATACGGTTTTCCGGAATAACCTTCGAGATTACCGAGGTGTATTTGTCCGGGAAAGATAATGATACGGGGATTAGTGAGATAGAGTTTTATTATAAAGGGGAAAAGGTAGCGATTGATATGAGCGGGATGAAGTGAAATAGCTATGGATAGATGTTGTTGGAAATGGTTTCGGAAGAATAAAAAAAAGGGGGAAAAACTACAGATATTTTTGGTAAGGCCATGCGTTTAAGAAAACGAGATACGGATGGAGACGGATAATAGTAAGATGCAGATTAAGGTATTCGTGTGAACAAAAAGGGATTGTAATATAAATTGGAGTGGTTACACCATCAACCTTAAATATTAAATATAGAGTATTTAGGGAAAAGAGGATGTTTGTTGTGCGACGAACACTTTGCCAGGAAACAATCCGTATAAATCTGAGAAATCTGTAGTAAGCAATTCTTCAATCCTTAAAATCCTTATATGCGAAATAGCCTTCCAGTAATTCACTCATTTTATCTTCTGAATAGTCGGCCGTCTCCTTATCTCTATTGCCGTAAGCGTAATAAGTAGTAAGGAAAAAACGATCAATTGACTTGTTATATTCCATTACTTCACGTATTCCATCATATTGATTGGAAAATTCATAGCGTTTTCCTGATTTAAGGTTATTTATAATTTTTTTTACTTCCTGGCTTGTCATAGCTGCCTTATAACAACCTCACATTATTTTACGAATCTTCTTCTATCTTGCTAAATTCAGTAGTTATTTCACCATGAGTGATTGATATCCGGCAATCATACATCAACAATAACTCATAGTCGTAGCTGTAGAATTCTATACGATGGTTTTCACCCTGTTTTTTATAATAGATATCCGAAGTACTTCGCAGCTGCCGATTGGAGGAAGACCTGCCTTTGACCATACCGTCGTATATCACACCGACATATGCGCCAAATCCTCCGAACATAATGGACAATTCAGCGATGAGGGGAGCATCGGCTTCCGTAATATCGGGAAATACTTCCTTTATAATGGTTTTAAACGCATCTTTCTCGTATGCGGAAAGGACCCGATTATCCGGCATAATGGCGAAACAGGGTGAATAATCGACCAGGAGTTTTGCGGGGATCGCCAACACAATAGGAAGCCTTGCATTATCCCATTCTTCGAGAAATTCCAATACATATTCCTTACCAAACCAGGCATCATGTTCTGCGATGAGCCGGTGCATAATATTTTTCTGAGCAGGAGAGAGTTTTAGAGACCTTTCACCGGCGCCCTTGGCAAAACCGTACGAGCAGATGAGGATAAGAATGATAATCTGTAATACTCGATTGTAAAGAGATTTGGCCATGTAGACTCCTATAAACATTAATTTTATCTTCACTTTTTTAAAATCTATAAAATTATAAATTCTAAAAGCAAATAGAGCAAAAATCAAGACTGTCGTGCTACTATTCTACTCCTCTTTCTCATAAGCGCCAATATCCCAACCTGCACCTTGGGGCCTGTTGACACTGTTAATTCCCAGATTATAAGGCGACCCAATCGACGAACCGCTGTCTATGGCCGGTGAGCCTGTAAGCAGGTTAAAACCCTCTGTAACCGGCCGGATATCCATGCCAACTGTACCAGTAAAGCCCGGGGGAAAAGAAGCAGGATTCCGGAAATTCGGATTTCCATGAATTCCCGAGGATTCGAAAGACTCCACTTCGGTCTGGGAATAATACGTACCACCTATCCGCATGAGCTGGGGATTTATTTCACCTATAAGACATAGTGATTTAGCCTATACAAACCACTCGCTAAGTTACATATGGGTGAAAAAAGTCTTGATTATCAAATCTACTTTTGTAAAATCTAAAATTTTTACCTGAATTAATCTATAATCTCGTCGGTATCTATCTCCCGGGGATAAGATATAATATACTGACAATTTATTTAATTGTCAGTATTTCCAATTTTAGTAATTTCCTGTTGCCATAAGAAATTAATAAAACGTGAGCTATAACAGGAAATGACAAAATTAAATCAGTTGGTATAAACAAAACTATAAAATGTAATGAAAAACAAAATGAATAAACAGTTAAATTTTAAACTCAAAGTATTCTATCATTGTAAAGTAACCGGACAAAATTATAAACTATATATTCATGGAGACTCTCAAAGCTGCTATCCGTAACAGCACAAAAAAGGAGGTTTTTATGCTCGTAAAAAATAAAAACATAAGAATAATACTCATTATTATAGTACTTACGATCTGCTCCCTCATCCAGCTCCAGGCACAGATCCTCGGGGATGTCGACAGGGACAATACCATAAGCATAGTCGACGCCTTGCTTGTTGCCCAATACTATGTGGACCTTAACCCGGCAACCTTTTACGCAAGCGAGGCGGATGTCGACTGTAACGGAGGGATTGATATTGTCGACGCACTCCTTATCGCCCAGAATTATGTCGGCCTTATCGGTGCGTTTACCTGCGGCAGTACACAGGTACCGACATCAGCCCCGACGACTGTTGTCTCCACTCCGGACCCAACGGCTGTTTCGACTCCCGCACCTACACAATTGCCCGATGAAACCCCTGTCACCGGTGAACCTGTATCATGTGCAGGATATCCCGGCTGGAATTCAGGAACCATTTATTCCGAGGGCGGTCAGTATGTTCAGTACAATTGTAATTTATACAGAAACAACTACTTTTCATTTGACCAGAATCCCGAGGAAAATTCCACGAGCGAATATGATACCTGGGTATTAATCGGGCCGTGTAATGATGATTGTTTTATGGGTGAAGGCCCATGGACAGCATGCGGCGAGTGGGATAATTGGGAAAATGGTGATTATATTCTTTACAATAACATCTGGGGGGGTGATGCGGCAGGCACCCAGTGCATCTGGGCAAATTCGTACAGCAACTGGGGTGTGACGGCAGATCATCCGAACACGGGTGGAGTAAAATCGTATCCCAACAGTTCCAAAGATATCAACAGGACAGTGAGTTCAATCGGAAGCTTAAGGAGCAGCTTTAATGTCACTGTTCCTTCTTCCGGATCCTATGCCACAACCTACGATATCTGGGCGAATAGTCATCAGTATGAAATAATGATCTGGATGAATTATACCGGCGCTGTCGGTCCTATCGCGAAAGCGTGGAATGATGACGGAGATCCCATTCCCGAAGCAACAAACCAGAGCGTCGGGGGTCATACCTGGAATGTGTATAAAGGCAATATCGGTTTTACAGTCATCTCCTTCGTGCGGACAAGTAATACCAATTCCGGCACGGTGGATATCAAAGCGATCCTCACCTTTATTCAAAACCAGGGTTGGTTCGGTGATGTGACAATTCAGGAAGCACAGTTCGGGTTCGAGATTACATCCTCTGCCGGTGGTCTTGATTTTACATGCAACAGTTATTCAATTGATTGATTTACCATAGGTTAAAGACAACTTGTGTCCGTTATAAGGAGCTATTTTCTCTCCTTAAAAACAAACCTCTCTTCTAAGAAGAGCTGTAAAGGGAACAGCTCTTCTTTTTTAATTCAGTTTTTCTATCCCCGGAATCACCTGTGCCGTTTCTTTTGATGTTTTGAATTTTTCACCAACCTGCATAGCTGTACAATAGATAGACGGCACCAGCACAAGGGTGATAATCGTCCCGAACATGAGCCCCCAGGCCATGGTAAGCATCATTTCCGCAAGCATGGAATCATATCCGAAGACACCATATGCCGTGGGCAGGAGTCCGGCAACTGTCGTAAAGGTCGTCAATAAAACGGCACGGAGTCTCGTTTTCGCGATATTCGCGACCTTTTCGACAGGAGCAGCGCCGAATTCCGGATTTTTATATTCCCTGTCCAGTTTTGTTAAAAGAACAATGGAATCATTCACAATGACCCCCGCAAGTCCCAGGGCGCCGATAACCGAGAAAAAGCCGTAGACCATCATACCGTGGAGATTCAAAGTAAAAATGATTCCCACGCATCCGAAGGGAATCGCAAGGAGAATGATGAAGGGTTTTGATAATGAGTTAAGGGTAAGAGCTAAAATCATATAAATAAATACCACGGTAAAAATAATTGCGTAAGAAAAATCTTTACTCGATTCCCGGGTATCCTGGATTTCTCCGCTGAAACTAATCTCCGTTGTGGGATGTTTCTGCATGAGCCGGGGGAAAAGATTCGTTTCAAGATGTTCGGCGATCTCGATAGGTGTCATTTTTAGAGGCAAATCAAGCATTGTCATTGTAACGCCGGGCTCTTTCTTTTCCTTTTGCCGCGCCCATTTATTTTTGCCGGCATCCCCACCCTCCCCGGATCCCGTAGAATCTTTATCAACTTTTGATGTATCGGTTTTTGTATTCTCAAAAGATTTTTCCGGATCATTCCCCGGCTGCTCCTTGTTTACAACAGGAGGTTGATACAAGTCCGCGTAGACATGAAGGGTTTGCTTCCCTCCGAGTTTCTGTATTGAATCAGCTTTGAGATCCTTCTCCACCGTCACGATCTTCTTTAAAGGAACATAGTAACCCCCGGATGTCCGGATGGGAATGTTTAATATGAGATCAAGAGATTTTCGTAATTCCGATTTGACCGTGAGCATGACCTCGATATCCCTGTCATTTAAAATAATATTGAAAACATTATTTCCCTCGAGAATTGTCCGGAGCGTACTGGCAACGGTATCCGCGGAAATATTCAGTTTATAAATAACATCCTCTTTTAACCGGAGAATATACTGGGGCCGTTTAATTTCCCGCTCTACCTCGGGATTTGCCAAAGAGGGCATGGTCTTTAGATAGGCGACAATTTCTTCCGCCACAGCATCTCTTATGGTGCTGTTATTTTCCTGTACAACAATATCGATGGGACTTCCGCTTGAATGCCCCCACCTTTGTGCGGCAAAATTCAATTCCGGAAAACCGGATAAACGCCGGATAGCCTGCTCCCATTCCGCGTTTAATTGTTTCGATGATTTTTTCCGCTTTTCTTTCGGGACAAGTTCCACCTGGATCGAAAAACTATTTTCCTCCACAGCCATTCCCCGTCTGGACCGGGCGATGCTGGTCCTGTAGCACATCACTTCTTTCCCAAGATAGGGTGTAAAAACATCCTCGATTTTCCTCACTGCACTTTCGGTCTCATATTTATTGAGGCCTTCCGGGACTTTCCCGCTGATATTATACTCCGTCGATTCTTCCCGGGGGAACATTTCATATTTCATTTTTGTCATAAAAAGAAAACCGGCGATAAGAAAAAGAATCATGAGTGCAAGATAAACCAGGGGTTTCTTTTTAAGCATCCGGAGGAGAAATCGACCGTATACCGCTTCCACTTTCATAAACCAGTGGTGAGATTCGGGAGAGTTTTCGGTCTCTTTTATTTTCTTGTTTGCTTTTATCTTCCGGACAATAAGGACAAGCCCTAAAGAGGCGACAACAGGAATCCAGGAAGGAATCTTTACCCGCAAGTGGGACGGCAGAATAAACAGGGCCTCGAAAAGACTCGCGCCAAGCATCAAGAATATAATTACCGGTAAAAACCGTGTCATCATCCCGAAAAATCCCTGGAAGAAAAAAAGCGGGATAAAGGCGACACAGGTGGTGACAATACTTGCGACAATGGGAACAAAAACCTGAACGGTCCCTTTCACCGTGGCTTCTTTCCGGGGCATACCGCTTCTGTGAAGGCGATTCACATTTTCCGCCACAACGATGGCATCATCCACAACCATTCCAAGGACGATAATAACCGCTGCAAGGGTCATATTATTTATGGTATTCCCGAAGAGGGAAGAAAAAATCATTGTACAGGCAAGGGTAAAAGGAATACCCAGGGCGACCCACAGACCGCTTTTCGCATCGAGAAAAATAAAAAGCATTAACACAATAAGAATAAACCCGAAAATTCCATTCGAGGTGATTAATGAAAGTCTGTTCCTTACATCGATGGAATTATCCGAAATAATGGAAAGTTTTATATCCGTACCGGCTAACACCGAGGTTTCAAACTCATGTACCAGTTTTTTTATACTGTCTGTCGATACAAGTATCCCCGAACTCGAGGTTTTCGTCACCCGCAGGGTAATCGCTTCATTTCCATTCACTTTATAAAGAGAATCCCTGTCTTCCATAACCAGGGCGACATTCGCCATGTCTTTAAGGGTATAGAACACACCGTCGAAGGTATCTTTTATCACAAGATCCCGGAGAACTTTAATATCGTTGAGTTCCGTATCCAGGCGCAAACGGGTGGAGGTTTCATCTTTTAACGAACCGATAGGGAGACGCAAAGAACTTTTTTTAAGTATCGAAATAATATCCGACAGAGAAACATCGTACAAAGCAAGTTTTTCGGGATCAACATTAATCTCGATATATTCATCGAGGTAGTTTGTGAGTCCGATTTCACTCACACTGGGAAGTCTACTTAATTTATTATCCAGGGTATCGCAATACACCTGCAATTCTCTTCGTTTTTCATCCGAGAGAATATCCTGGCCATCATAATAAATCGCAATATCCATCACCGCCCTTCGGTTGGATTTAAACTCACGCACTCGCGGAGTCTCTACGTCCTCGGGTAACCGCAGGGAATTCATAGCAGAGGTAATATCATCGATAACATTTTTCCGGTTCGAACTATCCGGATCAAGCTCCAGGAAAAGCGAACATCCCCCCTGACTCGCCGTACTATTCATGGACTTTATCCCGTCTATTCCGGCCAAAGCTTCTTCGATGGGCTGCAATATATGATAATCCACTTCTTCCGCAGTTGCCCCTGAATATGAGGCGCTAATCCGTGCCATATCAAAGGTAATATTAGGCATATCTTCTTTATTCGTACTGTTCCAGAAAGCGATGCCGCCTATCATAACAATAATAATGATGAAATTCGTTAAGATATGTTTGTCGGAAAAATATTCAATAATCTTTCTCATTCAAATAGCCTCTTGATATCGATACTATGCTGCGCCATGAGGTCCAGTATATATGTGTAGTAATTACCCTTCCTTTGGATTGATGATAACACAATGAGCTCATAGTCGAGTTTTATTAATGTATAATCATACTCATTAATGATTTCTTTTTCATACAGCTTCTCTGCTTCCGTCAGGGCATCATGAGCATCCTGATAATCCAGCGCGAGAATATCCAGATCAATTTTTAATACATCAATTTCATGGAGATCGCTTTTTATTGTATTGGAAATTTCAGTCTTCTTATTTTCCAGGGTGAGTTTCGCGATCGTCTCACCCTGCTCTCTTTTCCTGGTTTCCAGAGAGCGCTCCCCATGATCCAGCACAGGGATGGAAAAGGTGAATCCGATTCCCCAATCAAGCTGATTCTCGCCGGTATTATAGGTAAGGGAGGCGAAAAACGTCGGATTCGGGAGAAAGGGTAAGAAGGAAATATCAGCCTTCGCCTGTGCAGCTAACAGTGAAGCTTCCAGGGAATCAAGATCTTTACGTTTTTCAACCGCTCCTTCCAATCCCGGCAGTTGTTTTTCCCATTCAGGGCCCATCTCCTCCACCGCCGCATAATAACGATCGAGGTCATTGGAATCAATATAGTGGTACAAGTCCGAGGTCTCCCCTGAATAACGGGCCTGGAGCAATTGCTTTTCTATCGAGAATATTTTCCGCTTAAGAGCATTCCGGTCCTTTTCATTCCGCAGATCTGCAAGATTCTGTTTTAACGTCGTCTTGTATCGCGAATAAAGACTCTCCAATTTCGCGGAATAATATGCGGAAAAAATATCTTTTACCAGACTGATACCGGCTTTGGCTTCTATCTCCTGAAGCTTGTGCTCTGCTGCGAGTAATGCGGCTTGTGCCTCCAGATACTCTGCGTTGGATTCTTCGAATAAAGGACGGGAAATCCGCAGGGATGGGGAAGTAAATCGATGACCCGATTCATTGTCCCAGGAATATGGCAGGGACAATTGAATTGTCGTGCCAAAAATATGTTCAAATGTCACTTCTGTGCCGATGGTGTATGGATTGAATTCTCCATTTGTCATGCTTACCCCCTGGGATGACAGTTGTGAGCCGGAAGTTCCGATTGAGATCGTCGGAATATAATTCTTATCAAAATAGGCAATCCCAAGTTCGGCTTCTTCGAGTTTTAAAAGGGCTTGTTTATACTCAAGGTTGTTATCCAGGCTTTTATTATACACATCTATAATATCGCAATAGAGATATGCCGGGAATAAAAATAAAAAAATAATTCCCCCCATCCTGCTCATTTAAGGACCTCCTCCGGATTCTTTGCTGTTTTCATCAGGAGTGTAATCACCGAAGAAATGTACTTTTGCAGGGTATTATAATAATTTTTCCGCAGGAGAGCTGCATACACCCTTTTTTGAAGTAATTCTTTTTCCGGAATTAACTTTTTATTAAAACGGGCACGGGCATCGGCTATCTCTTTTTCATAGGATTTTATATTTTCATCTAATAATAATAACGTACTCACTGAAAATTCAAGATCTCCGCTGATCCTTCTTAAACCGGCAGATGAATCTGTCTTTGTCTTTTCATATTCAAATAATGCTTTGTCATATTCCATCTTTTTTATGTTGACATCAAACTTAGCCGCGTTTGCAGGCAAATCTTTCAGGTAATATCCGGCCAATTCGGACTTAAGGCGGGAAAGCTCGCTATCCGTATCCTGTTTTACCCATTCACTTTCTTTCACAGGTTGATAAGGATACATCTTTAAAAGGTCAAGATATGTTTCATCCCATTGAAATCCTGTATAATCGCTAAATTGTGTAAAAGCCTCTTCTTTTGCCCATTCAGCCTGGCGGAGGTCCAGTTCATTTTCCTTGTAGGTAATAAATGCTTCATTCACATCCATGTTAATTGAATTAACCAGATTACCCAGGGATTTCAGATACTGATAGTCAAGAAACGCTATCCGCGTCTCCATAACAAGGATGTCATACTCGATCCCTTTCACGACAATATCCCGGATAAGAGAAAAAAGTGTCGTATGAAATGCACTCATATTCGTCCGGAAAGCACTTAATGCGTTCAAATGATTCATCTCTGCTGTTATTCTTTCATCTTCGGTTGTTGATTGTATAACAGCTTTTTCATAATTCGCCTCTGCTATTCGCATCTTAATCTCTTCTATCCTGATTGTGGTATTGTTATCTTTCACTTTATTATAAAAGTTAAGATATCCATCCCCATAAGAAATATACGTTGATATGCAGAGCAGGCAAAAAAACACCATTTTTTTTACCACAATCTACTCCTTTTTAGTTTGATTATTCAGATTACGTACCATAAGAATGTCACAGTCGTTCTATGGACGGCCGTTCATAGAAAAGACTATTACATCAGTCTTTTCCTCATCTGTCCCGGGCTTTGTCCTTATATCATAATATAAATAGACCTTTCGGTTCTCATCGCCCGTGTCTCCCTCCATTTTTATACTACAATAATATACAATTTTGTTACACTATAGTTAAGTGAAAAAAATATTCTTTGTTCTTTTTCATTACATCTCACCGAAAGCATTGCACAAAATATGCAAAAACCATTCCAACCATCTCTACTCATTCGCCGTGCCCGGAAGAAAAAAAAGTGGGAAAAAAATTCCCATCGTGAAAAATGGAGAATATTTTTCCCACATGAATTTATAAACAACGAACTTGTTTTGCATCTTTAACATCAATATATTACAATGAAGAAAGGTAATGACAGAATTACCGGGTGACGCAGGTCATCTCATGACAGAAAATGTCACACTTAATTTCTTTACATAAATTTTGTCACATGACATAAGGATACGGATCTTCTATACGGTGATGTATACCCGAAGGAAACAAACAAGATTAAGTGGTTGATTGGTGTGGGAACCCAATTGATGAGGAGTAAATATGAAATTTAAAATTGCTCTCCGGAACAGGGTCATGATTTCGATCCTCTTCATTATTATTTTCGAATTAGTATCATTAATTATCATTGCATTCATCGGTATCGATGCAGGAAAATACACTCTCACCCGCAACAGCGCTATGGAACAAAGAGGGAAACTCTATCAGCTTGAATGCCATACCATGGAGTTTATTTTTCTTACCTGGCAAAGTAATACCGGAAGCGGGGGCACCTTCAGGAAAATTAAGAATGAAATTGATGAGTATGAGGCAACGCTCTATGACTTAATTAATGGCAACAAGGAAAAGAGTATCGTGAAAATAAATGATACCCGTTTAGCGGCAATCTATGGAAAATGGGAAATCGAATGGAAATCCTTTAAAGCAACTATTCTCACAACACTCACGAAGACCGGGGACAAAGCGGAAACGAAACTGGCATCCATTTCGGCTTTATCAAAACAACTCAAAATAATTAATGGCATCGTCGATGACTGTATTAGTATACTCATCGACTATTCGAAAAAAACGAGTTCCGGAATGATGATTATTTCAATCATCATGATTCTGGTTCTTATAATCGGAGGTGTCCTTGTTTTACTCATGCTTCTCAGGTCTTTCAAACCACTGGAGAAAATTATCTCCGGAATTCACACAATAAAAAACAAGGATTTTTCTCATAGAATACAGATGAAATCCGGAAGTGAGATGAGTGATCTGGCGGGTGCTATCGATGATATGACAGAGAATCTTGATCTCTTTATGACATCCATCAAATCCAATTCCATGAGTGTTGATTCTTATTCTTCCGATCTTAAAGAAGCGATTGAGGGATCGAGTGCCGTTATTAAGAAAATGGTCCGATCCATAGATGATATCAATAAAAGTCTTGAAAATCACAAACAAATTGTAAATGCGACAATTGTATCGGTAGAAGAGATGCTCACCGTATCCGAAGAAATCCAGAACTTTATGGACGAGCAGGCAAGCGCGGTTTCCGAAAGTTCTTCGAGTATTGAAGAAATGGTCTCCTCCATCAATTCGGTAAGTAAGAATTCGGAAAATGCGGAAGTTTCGACCAGGGAATTATCCAGGATCGCCCTGGAAGGGAGTGATCGGATAAAGACCATGATGAAAGCGATGAAAGATGTGGAAGTCGTATCCGCTAAAACAGCGGATGCCATTACCGGGATAGCCAGAATCGCAGCCACCACAAATCTTCTTTCCATGAATGCGGCGATTGAAGCCGCACACGCAGGAGATGCGGGAAGAGGATTCGCGGTAGTTGCGGAAGAAATACGAAACCTTGCCGAAGACTCAAGCAATGAAGCAAAATTGATAAAACAGAATGTAAAAGAGACCTTGGCAAAGATTGAACATGGTGTAAAACTCTCCGACCAGACAGGAAAAGCCTTTGAAAAGATATTGGAGGTGATTCAAAATACGGTGAATATTACTTCGGAAATTTCAAGCGCCATGGGTGAGCAGCGTCTGGGAGCCCGGGAAATTTTGAAATCCATGGAACACCTGGTCACATTATCACAGAATATTATTGAATCCGTCAAAAAGGGCAGCGAGGAAAGTAAAAAAGTAAACGATGCAACAACAAAACTCGATACCTTTGCAAAGGAAATACTCGCTACATCACATGAACAGAATGAAGGAAGCAGAGAGATCATGAAATCCCTTGAATCTCTAAAAGAAATAATATACAGGGTCATGGAATTGACAGGAATAATGGGCAGCAAGATTGATGAATTCAAGGTGTCCGGGAAAACGAGCTGATTCATTCCTCCCTCCGACTTTTTCTTCTTGACCGGAGAAAAATCCCGTGGTAGAGTAAAAATAAGCTATTAAATAAGAAAAATTGATAATACAGAAATAGCAACACTCGTTGCGTAAGCATTACCGGGCTTTTACCTGTAAACAAGGCCGGAATAAAAAAAGGAATAAAAAATGAAGACAAACCGACGTAATATGACAATAATTATTTTTTCATGTATCATGACAGTTCTTTTTATCCCATCTATGGCAGCTTCCCCGGGTATAGCGAAAGAATCGGAAAGCCTTATTACCGCAAGCGCCAGCACCTGGTGGGATGACAGATATGGAGATTCATACCTGAATTGTGTGTCTTATAATCAGGATTCCCTTGTTACCTTTAATGGCTGGCAATACGCTGTCTTTTATAATCAGAACCGGAATGTGACTGTTTCCAGGCGTCAGCTCCCGAATGGGTCATGGGCACAGGTTGTTTTATCAGATTATACTCAGAGCACAAATGATAATCATAATACTATTTCCATGGGTATTTCTCCCGGTGACGGCAGAATCCATATCTCTTTCGACCATCATATCAGCACACTTCATTACAGAAAATCAGTCCAGGGATTGGCGACAAATCCGTCCAATTTTTCTTGGAATTCCTCCCAATTCGGTCCGGTGGAAAATAACCTCGGTCAGGGAACCATCACGAGTTTGACCTATCCCCACTTTGTCACGGCCCCGGATAATTCCTTCCTTTTTTATGCCCGGATCGGGACAAGTGGTGAGGGTGATAATCATATGTGGAGATATAATAACAATGGGTCATGGACAACCCTCGGCAAATTTCTTGAAGGGGGTGATGAAAACGCCTATTTTCATGGCATATGCTATGATAAAAACAACCGCCTCCATGCGACCTGGTGCTGGCGCGCCACAAGCTCCGGGTACACAAACCACGATCTGCTCTATGCCTATAGTGACGATTCCGGGTACACATGGAAAAACAACTCCGGTTCCACCTTGGCAACAACAGGATCCGACCCGATTGTGACAAGTAAAAATTTCAAAGTCGCGACAATCCCCCAGGAAGGCGGGTTGATAAATCAGGAGGGGATGGTTGTTGATGCTCAAGGCCGTGTGCATGTTATTTCACGGGAAGACATTTCCGGTATAAACTACCAGATGCATTACTGGCGTGGTACGGACGGAACATGGCATAGAGTGAATACGGGGATACGGACCAAAATCTGGGATAACCGTTCGAAGATCGCCTATGACAGCAGAGGGAATGTCTATGGCTTTCTCCCGAACCTGCAGATCGCAAGTGCCTCGGTGAGTTCCGGCTACAGCGACTGGTCTGTTATCGATAATTCGGAGGATGGCAGATTTCATCATTCCGAACCCCTCCTGGACAATATGGCCCTGCGCCTTGGAAATGACGAGGTCTATGTTTTTGTACAGGCAGGAACCACAAGTAATACATCCCCGAATATTTATACATTACAATATCTTCTTGATCCTGCCGGAACAAATGAAAACACCGGAGACGTTAATAACGACAACTCCATCGATATTGTTGATGCCTTACTCATCGCCCAATTCTATGTCGGCTTAAACCCCACCAACTTCGACCAAACCCGGGCAGACACAAACTGCGATACACAGATAGATATAGTAGATGCATTATTAATAGCACAATTTTACGTCGGATTAATACTGGAATTTTGCTAGTGTGGAGTTTTTGAAAAAAACTCCAAGCGCAAAGCCGAAGGCGTGCGCAGATATTGTCGATGCACTTTTGATAGCACAATTTTATGTTGGATTAATACTGGAATTTTGCTAGTGTGGAGTTTTTGAAAAAAACTAATAGTCGTGCTTCTCTTCGACCTCTTTAAGGATCATCCCGGAGATTTCCTCCGGCAGCCGACACTCTATTCACCCACACGATCCAACGCCTGTTCCGCGAGCAGTTTTAGGCCGTCGTTGAGTTTATACACAAAAAGCTTGTTCTTATACTCATAATCCAGCTCCACATAACACGGCCCCCACTCGGAATGGTTCATAAATGCTCCGTCATTGCCTTTTTTC
>JAFGRV010000088.1 GCA_016934975.1 Spirochaetales bacterium
GCGGTTGTGAAAACTTTTAATTTCTTGCAAACCTGCGTTTGGCTATTAAATCTTTGTTTTTTTCCAAAAAACAAAGATTTAATAGCATATAAAATGAGTGCTTGACATACTAATCGTTAAAAAATCATCAGCCTCTTATGACTGATTATATAGCTATATATTCGATCATAATTAAGAACACGTAATAAATGTCAGAAAATGACAAACTCTCAACAATTGTGTATAGTATAATTGGACAAGGTTTTGAAATCAAGTATTTATTATGTAATAGGAAAAATGTGCAATTCCGGCGGAAACTATCAGATTCCATCACAAAACCTCCGACAGCCGCCTCACTCCTTCAGTGAGTGCCTCCTCATCATAATAGGAAAAACTTAAGCGCACATAATTTTTCAGCTTTCCCCTGTGGGAAAACCTGACACCTGGCTGAAATGACACGCCCTTTTCTTCTGCTCTTTCCAGCAATTCCTCCGCATCACAATCACTTTCCAACTCCACCCAGATAAAAAAGCCGCCCCGGGGTTCTGTAAAGGTGGTTTTTTCTTTACAATACTTTTGCAAAGCAGAAGAGAGGGCATAAGCTCTTTTCTTATATTTCTCCCGAAGATATAATAAATGCTCTTTCTGATACCCGGCTTCTATAAAACTGGTAATTATTCCCAAGGTAAAGGGATTGAGTCCTCCACTGCTTACCACATATCCTGCATGGGTAAAATTCCGTAATACCGAAGGATGAGCCTGTATCCAGCCAAGCCTGAGGCCGGGGGCACATATTTTCGAAAATGATCCGAAAGAGATGACCTTTTCAGATTCAGCCATGGAGGCGAGGGGGAGAATCAGTGGCCCGCTATAATGCAGCAATTGATATGCTTCATCACTGAGTATGTAAAAATCATGTTTTTTGCTCAGAGTAAGAAGTTTTTCTCTACGGTCCGGAGCTAAAGAAACAGATGTGGGATTTTGAAAGGGCGGGATAATATAGAGAAAAGCTGGTGAATAGACACGAAGCATATCCTCTAAAGCCTCAATAGTGATACCCTGGTCGTCTACCGGAATACCGATGACATTAAGGTGGTGATCGGAAAAAATAGTGTGAGCATAAAAGTAGGTCGGTTCCTCGACAAAGATCGTATCGTGGCGTCCGGTGAAGAGAGTACAAGCAAGATCCAATCCCTGTGAAATCCCATTTGTTATAAAAAGACCCTCGGGAGTTATACATTCTTCATTTACCTCACTCAAGAATCTCGCAAGAATGAGTCTGGAAGCATCATCACCTAAAGCCCGGCCATATTGCAGGAATTCCGGATTTTTCCGGTGCAAAACCCTGTTCATTGCTTTCTCCATCTCATGCAGAGGCAAAAGCGAGAGTGAAGGATGTCCAAGGCCAAGATCAATGATATTATGAGTAGTTTTTAAAGAACCTGATTCCATTTCATTATCATTCTATTGTAAAGCGAAATTATAATCAACTTCTAAAATGACAATCGGCAATCCTGACAATGTATCAAATTATCAGGACATGTATTTGGAAGGATAAAAATGAAGAATGTTTAGTAAGAATAGAGAATTTTTAATCCGAATTCAGTTCCATCGGGAGATGGATTAAAGTGTGCCTGAAAATTAATAGCCGGTGTTTTTTTCTCCGGTATCGAGGCTATTTCGGTGTCTTCTTTCATGTGAGATGTAAAGAAAATACCAAGTCCTGTCCCTGCACAGGCAGAGGCTATCATAACACCCGCGATAACACTCTGATCCGGGACTTCTTTGAAAGAAGAGAGTATAAGATTGATACATGAACCAACGAGAATACCACCTAATCCGGAAATAGAGATCAAGCCATTTCGTTCAAAGCTCCAATGAAGCCGGTCCCAGAGAAAATAGGATCCAATACTGAGAAGATCCGGGATAATAAGGCCTAAGGTTGTATTGAGTTGCAAATCTTCACTTTTAAACAGGCCGGTTGCTGTTAACCAGGTATAATAGTGAGCCCATACATATGACCACAAGTAGAAACTCGCCCTCCCCGGAGACGGGAGATTGTCTTTGACTAAAAAATAAGTGCCTATCCGTGATCCTTCAATGAGTGCGAGTTGACCGGAAAGATAGAGGGGATCATTGTATAAGAAATCATCCGTGATCGCAAGCCGGAGAAGATTATAATTCGTAAGAGTAACCAGCATCATATTTTCTATCCACAGGTTCTGTCCGAGACTCATATTATTGTCTTTCGTCATGAGCCACGCGGAACCCAGACCAACCCCCACACCTGCAATCCCCGAAAGCCCCAGCACGATACCGTTTGTTTCCACATCCTCGTTAAAAATCTGGGGAATGGTGATTGCGACATATGTCGTACTTAACAGTTGCGTAATATAAAACAAAACAATGGAGGAATGATCCAGTGTATTTTCAAGGATGTTGATATACTCTTCTACTTTGGGTTTTAATGAAGATTCGGGGTATTTCTCAAGGAACTCTTTAAAAATAACTAATGCCTCTTTTTCATTCTTATCGACAAGTAATTCCAGTGCCTTTGTATAAAGAGCCCATTCATCGTTATCAATGACAGATTCCCGGGTCGCCCATATGACAGGGGAAATAAAAAATAAGATCAATAGTAAAACGATACTCCTAAAACATGAATGACACATCATTATTCAACAATACTTTCTATAAAAAGATTTTTTGATTCATAAAGGTCGACTATCTCGTTTTTCCTGATCCCTCGCTCTTTACTTTCATTTATTATCTGCACTTTCGGTCTGAATCCGTTCGTTGTTGAGAATTCAATTACTCGTCCCACAAGGTAGTTATTGAGCCTGACAATACTTCCGATGGGATAAAAACCAACACTCTCAAGCAAGGCCCGGATAATGACAGGATCAAAACGTTGTCCATTATTACTTATTATTGTTTTCATCGCTTCATATCCATTGATATGTGCTTTATACGGTCTGTCGGCGATCATAGCAACATAGGTATCGGCAACGGCGATGATTCTTGAGATAAGGGGTATTTTCTCTCCGGTTAAGTGTTTCGAGTACCCGGACCCATCCCAGTTCTCATGATGAAAAAGCGAATATTCTGCTATATCTTTATGATATCCAAGCTCATTTAAGATAATAATATATGAATAAATAAGATGGTGTTTCATCACCTCGAATTCACTCTCTTTTAAAGCGGTCTTTTTATTATAAATATTTTCAGGTATTCTTATCATCCCGATATCATGAAGCAAAGCAGTAATCCCAAGTTCAAATATTCTATGTTTTAATAATCTGCGTTTCATCCCGATACACATAGAAATAATACAACAATTCACTGAACTGAGAGCAAGAGAGTTGTTCTTTTTTCTTCCCCGTAAGACTAATTGAACCAGAGTGTTTTTATCTTCAGATAAAAGACTCAATAGATCTCTTACAATCGCCTCTATCCGTTCGGGAATTACTTTTATATTGTCTTTAATATCGAGAATTATTTCTTCAAATCTATTTATCGCTGTCGTGTAAAAACTATGATATTTATTTTCATCTATTCGTTCATCAAATACAACATTGTAATGTGAACTATTATACGGAGTGTTTTCGCTTATTATATTTCCTTCTGTGAAAACCGATTCGATGTCCCATAAGTGAAGCCGCTCTATTTCTTTCTGCTTAAGTGGCATTCCCTGGACCAATAATAAATTGTCTTCATCAATATAAACCGGTGCATCAAATTTTATTCCCGGACAAAGATTGCTGACTTGAATCTCTTTAAATTTTTTTTGATTAGGTTTTTTAGTAATATTCAAAACATCCACCACTCATAAAAATATTTTATAAAGTCTCATGAGTTTTGAGTTTGTCAGTTTCTTTTCATTCACTCGTTCATTTAATTCTGAATACTTTTAAAAACTGCTTACTCATCACCGTCGAAGATACATCTATATTAAGCAAATAATGTGCCAACTTCCGCAAAGATTACATAACTTCAATTACTATAAAGAAATAAATATAAAACGAAGCATTTATAATCCTTTATACCCCTATGCATTTTGCATAAATTATGCAAAATGCATAGATTATGCAAAATGCATAGGGGTACTTATTGCAAAAGAGAACAAAAACAGAAACACTCATGAAAGATCCACCGGCTGTGTTCCACTTATTCTATTTCTCTTTGAGGGTTCAAAAGTAAAAAAGACCGAGGTTCCCTCCCCTTCACGACTTTCTATCCAGACCTTGCCCCCATGTTTCTGAATAATTTTATATACTATATTCATTCCCATACCAAAATGATTATGACCGCTTTCTACTGCTGCCTGGGTAAAGGCCTCAAAAATCCTGGATTTAAACCGTTCGGGAATTCCGGGCCCATTATCCTTCACCCAAAAAGCAGTATCATCAGAGCCGATCTCGATGGTAAGATTTTCCGTCCGCTTACAATGTTCCAAAGTATTTTCTATGAGATTGGTGAACACCTGCTGTACACGTATTCTATCACACTTACACATTTTAACACCTAATGCAAGGGTGACGTGAGCACCAATCTTATTAATTTTTCCCGTATACTGTTCAATGAGATTTTTTATCAAATATTGGATATCCACTTCCTGAATTTCCAGCTTTCCGGTAGAAATCCTTGATGTGTCAAGAAGAACTTTCACGAGATTATTCATCATCCGTACATTAACCCGGATTCGATGGAGGCAATGATCGGCTATCTCATCATTTTCTTTCACATGATGTCCCCGTTCAAGTTTTGCAAGGAAACCCTCAATAGATACCAAAGGGGCCCTCAAATCATGGGAGAGGGCATAGATAACATGTTCATATTCTTTATTAAGCCGCTCAAGACGTATATTTGTCTGATAAAAATTTTCAACATCATAGGCGATCTCAATAGCACCAAGAAGGGCTTCGTGTTCATCATACACGGGAATCACGGTAATCCTCAGATGGACAGGGGTCTCCACTCCTTTTTGAATAGAAACATAATCTTCATTGCTCAGAACGGTCCGCGCTTCCATTGCAGAATGGGCAATACAAAAGGGACACCGCATCCCGTATTCTTCAAAAACAACAAAACACTTCATTCCGGGTTTAACTCCCGGATTCTTATCCCTTTTTTCCTTATTCATATACAGAATCTTATATTCCGTATCTATAAACATGACTCCCGCATCAAGTCCGTCTAAAATCATCTGGAGGAGAATCGGAGGATTATAAAACTGTTCCCGAATGACTAATGTTTCCATAGTACCCATTTTCCGGCACAATCTGCACAATAGAAGGCGAGATTGTGCTATGTCGTTAGATTGCTGATGAGGGCCCAGTATTTACCGAGACCTTTCACTTTTTGAATAAAAATCTCATATTCCACCGGTTTTACAATATAATCATTTGTACCTAAACGTGCACCTTTATCAATATCTTCTTTCTTTCCTGTGGTTGTAAGAAGAATAACCGGAATCACCCGCAAATCAGGATCATTTTTTATTCGTTTCAGGATTTCAAAGCCATTTAATTTTGGAAGCTTGACATCAAGGAGGATAAGATCCGGCCGGGGTGAATTAAGAGGATTTGAATATTTACCCTCCCGGTAGAGGTATTGGATGGCTTCCTCGCCGTCTTGTACCACTTTTATATCTTTCACTAATCCTACTTCATGGAGAGCATCTAAGGTGTGCTCAATGTGATCCTCATTATCTTCAATGAGGAGAATCGTATTTAACTGTATTAATTCCATGTTTTTATCCTTTTCTCAATTTTCTGCATAAAAAAATCAAAATAATTCTCAAAACAGTTATTTTATATCATTATTCCTGTACTATTTTTATGATCTGCCCGGGAAAAGTAATATGATTACATATACCTTTCCTTGTCCTGCAATCTTCCAGGACAATCTCGCCGGCATGACCTTTCATAATTCGTCTCGCCAGGGTTAAGCCCATACCGCTTCCCGAAACATCCTTTTCCTTAAGCCGTTCCATAGGTTTGAACACAAGCTCTCTGTACTGAGGTTCTATCCCAATACCATTATCTTCGATAAATATATGAAATTGATTATTACAATCCGTTGAAATTTCCACGTCCCCGTGCTCATCATTTGCCGTATATTGTGCCGAGTTTTTTAAAACCTGATAAAAAAGTTGTTTTAAATGCTGGGGATCACCATTAATGATAAAAAAAACATCCTTCTCTTTATAGGTACATTTAAATTGCTTATCCACTTCTTCGTGCACCCTGTGAATTGCATGGTCGATTATCTCATTAAGATATAATTCCTTTCTGAACATGGCCTTCTGATCCAGCAGGAGCATTGCCGTTACATCCTCAATAAGTTGATGCATATCCGAAACGTTCACGGTAATGCGGTTAAGACAATGCCGGCCATAGTCATCAATCGATTCATAGTACTTTCGCTGTAATTTAGAAACAAATCCCAATATCGACCAGAGGGGTGTTTGAAGCTGATGTGTTGCCACATCTATAAACTCAACCAGTGCCGCATTATGCCTTCGTAAAAGTTCGGTGTTCTCCATGAGCCTTGTGTTAAGATCATTAAGATATTGTTCATAATGCTGAGCGAGCATCACTTCATTATTAAGTATCATCTGGGAGAGTCGTTCCAGATATTCGGTTCGTTTATCAAAGGCATCGGGATATACCGAACGAAAGAGTTCCCGTGCCGTTGCCATGAACGAAGCATTTATGAGCTCCAGGGTCGAAAGCAGAAATCCGTGAGTAATTTTACGTTTAATGAGTTCGATGAGAAATCTTTTTGAACTCGAAAACTCATTTTTCATCATATCATCCATATAGACATCAAAAAGCTCATCAAACTCATCATCCTTAAAC
>JAFGRV010000599.1 GCA_016934975.1 Spirochaetales bacterium
CAGTAAATAAATCAAGCGGGGGCCCAGAAATTTCCGAGCCCCTTTTCCAATGTACATCTCCAGGCATCCGGAAGCCAACTCCAAATCGACTGACCATGCAAGGAGCCTGCCGGGTAAAAGTTCCTTCCTCATAATAACCGCCTTGCTTTAAAGCATTAAATAAAAACATTAAGCATCTATATGCTTAATGCATATAGATTACTAAAAGAATATACTGATTTTCAAAAGATACAGGTATAATAAATTATGGAGGCTAAAAAAACAGATATTTATAATGGATTAAAGCGGATACAAGCTGAAAAAACAACTCTTTCTTTTTGGTTAGTAATGGGTAAAACCACTTTAATGTTGCCATATCTTAATCCATTTGGTTCATTAAGCTGATTAAAATAAAAAACCGAACCCCATACCGGCCAGGGTAGACATGACAACAACCAATCCGATATATACAAGGGTCTTCTTCAATCCCAGTTCACCGCCTATCACAAGCATGGATGGAAGTGATAAAGAAGGACCTGCAAGAAGAAGTGCAAGTACCGGCCCTTTGGCCATTCCTGCTCCAAGCAGGCCCTGGATGATCGGCACTTCTGTTAACGTGGCAAAATACATAAAAGCTCCGGAAACAGATGCTATAAGATTGGAAACCAGAGAATTATCACCCACAAGCCTCGCGATCCACTCTTCAGGGATTAAAGCAGCATGGCCGGGCCTTCCTAAAAGAAACCCCGCGACCACAACGCCTCCGAAAAGTAATGGTAGTATTTGTATTGCAAAATCCCTTGTGGCAACCACCCAATCCTTTAATTCTTCTTTTTTAAACCAGAGAATAAGCGAACTGATTAGTATTATTGCAAAAGCAACGGTTATAAAATATTTGGCATTAAAAATAAAGTCCCAGACAGGAAGCTGTCCTTTTGAAGGAGCCCAGTTGATAAAAACAAGAATTCCCGCCATGGAAACCAGATAAATCACATTCTTCCATAACGGCCTTCCGTCATCCTCATAAGATTGAAACATCTTCTCATCGGCCAGTCTTTTCTCATCCTCTTTCCTGAAGATTAAATGCATTAACAGTCCGATAACAAAAGCAAAAACAACCGCCCCGGCAGCGCGGGCAATACCGATTTCCGCTCCCAGGACTTTGGCCGTGAGGACTATGGCCAGGATATTGATGGCTGGACCTGAATAGAGAAATGAAACAGCCGGACCTATTCCTGCACCTTTTTTATATATTCCTTTAAATAAAGGCAACACTGTGCATGAACATACAGCCAGAATAGTGCCGGAGACGGAAGCTACGGAATAAGCAACAAACTTGTTTGCTTTTGGCCCCAGGTATTTTATTACAGACTGCTGGTTTAAAAAAACCATTATGGCACCGGCTATGAAAAAGGCCGGTACAAGACAGAGAAGAACATGTTCCTTTGCATATTCAGCCAGCATAAGGAAGGCTTCCTGTATCGCCGAACTGACTTTTTGGTGTGAAAAAGGAACCAGGAACGCAAACAGGAATATTCCCGCCAGAATAAGCAGTTTAAAATTCGGGTGCTTGTACCATTTTTCAGCCAAATTATTTTATATCCTTCTGAATAAAATCCTTGATCTGATCGGGTGTCAGCACCTTGCCGACACTCTTTACATTTTTATCGATTGCAAAACCCGGTGTCATCATGATCCCGTACTCCATGATCTCATTCAAGTCTGTCACTTTTTCAATTTCAAAATCTCCCACAAGTTCTGCAATGGCTTTAAGGGCATTTTCTTCAAGCTTTCTGCATTTTGGACAACCGGCTCCTAAAATTTGTATTTTCACAAAACACCTCCTGTTTATTTAACCGCTTCTATGGCAGCGGACACAATATGTTTTTCAAGACCTTGCATACAGGTTTTTATAAATTCCTTACTCATCGGATTTGTTTTAATTTTGATATCAATAAATCCCGCAAAGTGAAGCATTTCTTCCAATTCATTAATCAGACTTGCGCCTGAAATACAACCGGAATATAAGGCCATGTTTTCTTTCAGTTCGGCCGGGAGGGGTTTTTCGGCCACAATATCCGATATGGCCAGTCTGCCGCCCTTTTTTAAAACCCGGTAAGCTTCCTGAAAAACCCTTAATTTATCCGGTGACAGATTGATCACACAATTTGAAATAATCACATCAATCTGATTATCTGCTATTGGAAGATTTTCAATTTCTCCCAGCCGGAATTCCACATTCGTATAATTATTTTTTTCCGTATTACTTCTGGCCTTGCTTATCATTTCAGGGGTCATGTCCACCCCGATCACCTGTCCGTTTGGCCCTACTTTTCGGGCAGCAAGGAAACAGTCAAATCCAGCCCCCGAACCCAGGTCAAGAACAGTTTGACTTTCCTTTAATGAGGCCATTGAAATCGGATTTCCGCAACCAAGTCCGAAATTGCTTTCTTTTGGTACAGAGCCGATTTCATTTATCGAATAACCAGGCTGCAACGCCGTCTTATCATAACCAGTTGTCGAACAGCAGGAACCCTGCGAGCAGCAATTCGAAGAAGTAACAACCTTTGCATATTCTTCACGCACATGTTTTCTAATATTATCATTCTTTGTAACCTTGGTTTTGTCATTATATTTCAAATGTGAAACCTCCTTAAAATATTTATTGCGCGGTAACAAACAGATAAATTGCTGCCGCGATAATCAGGACTCCACAAATGCGCTTTAACCAGACAACGCCGCCGGACTTTTCGTTCCAGTTTA
>JAFGRV010000600.1 GCA_016934975.1 Spirochaetales bacterium
AACTGAGAATATTCAGGAAATAGAAACTGAAACGAAAACAACATATGAGGATATGGAGAATCTTCTCATGAGATTTGAGGGTCTAAACCTTTCTATTAACATTATAGATAAAAAAATAATTGCAAATATGGATATTATTAAGGGTTTTGAAAGTCTCATTCATGAGAATAAAGAAAATAATAATAAATATATACTGTTACTCGATTCTATTGATATGGATGGTCTCTCCAATGCACTTCAGCTTATAGATCAGGTAAAAGGACAATTTTCCCTTCTTCAATAATTATGACCGCTTCCTTTTTATACTCCCCGGTTTTACATTTGTCTTCTCCGCTCATGGAAGATCAAAATCGGTGAAGATTCATTTCTATTAAAAGCTTCAGGATATAAACCTCTATGTACCAGAGAAAATAGTCTTTTTTTAGGATTTTATCAAATGAACGATTATCCGATAACGTAATCGCAAGGGTCCTGATTCGTTCCAGGTCCGGGGGTTGATATTTTAAAGTTTTTTTTACACTCCGTAAATAGTCTTTGATGATGGAGTTGACATCCTGCACAAGATGTTTCCGAGCAGTCTGGTCAAAAAGGGGATTCCATTTATCCGCAAGAGATTCAAGTTTTTCATCAATACTCGTATTTTTTCCAACCAAATTCACTTTTAATTCCGATAGTCCGGTTTTATATGCTTCCTGATTAAATGGCGGGGGTTGTTTTAACTCATCTATTTCATCGGATTGATTTTTTTCACCTTTGGGTTCAACATCATGTTCCGGGGCTGTCAATTCATGGGAAGTATAGGCGTCATAGGTGAGAAGCGGGAGGGCCGTCGGATCTTCGTCTCCTTCTTCAATCTGTTTTTTTCCAAGAAAGAGTTTTTTCAGGAAATGGATGATATTTCTAAGGAGAGGGATTGATTCCCAAATCGGGAGATGTGTTTTTGCTTCCGTGAGTAATTCTTTCTGATTGAGCCCGAATATTTCCGTGAGAGGAACCAACATCATCTTTTTTTTATGAAAAATTCGCTTAATTTCTTCTGCTTCCTGTTTCTCCGGTTCGATATCCTTTTTTGCCATATAGAGAAGTTCATAGCTCAGGAGAGAATTAAGAAGGGGGAAGTGGTTTTTAAGCTGAAGGTTGATGTTTTTTAAAAAAGCAAGTTCATTTACCATGATGCTTGATTTTTTATGTTTCTTTAATAATGATATCCAATTTGTAAGATATGCCTTTCTTAAGTCATGGGAGGCGATAAAAATCTTATTAAGGGTCAATGGAATAATAGAGGATTTATGAATATAATATTCTTTATTATCTATTGTTTTTATTCTAATTAAATCAGGAAGAGATTCGGAATTGTTCCCCCGGATTTTTTTCATTAAATAATTATTAATGACAGTTTTTGATATCTTTTTAATGATAGGATACCCGCTTTTATCTCTGATGCGGTAGATATCGTTTAAGGTGAAAATAAATGGTGAACGTTTTAATTTTTTATCTAAAATAGTAAGGGCATGTTCACGTTCTTTTTCCTCCTGAACAATACTTTTATAATAGACATTATAGAATGAGATGAGATACGCTGCATGGCAATATCCCTGTTCTTTGGGTAATTTTGTATCTTTTTTCATAAATTCGTTTATAACTATATTGGTAAAATGCGCCCAGAAACGAAAAGTGAATTCTGTCGGTTCAAGGAGAGTCGTCACAATGTAACTCGGCCTCATTATGATTCTATTAATCATCTCCCGGACAGCAATATCTTTTTGCTTAAAAAATGAGATAAGTCTGTTTTCTATATAGCCGGAATTCCGTTTGTTATCGAGGTAGAGTTTGATTTTATAGGCGGCAAGTTCGAGAAGTTTTTTATTTATTATATCCGAGACAATAATTATCGGGGATAAGCCTACCGGAAAAATAAGTCTCATAATTTGTACGGTTTCCGATTCACTGATTCCGATGCCTAATGCAAAATCATTTTTTACATTTAAAATGGTTACAAATTCCGCCGGGATTGTAATGCGAAGTGCTTCTTCCGTAGGGAAGGGTTTTTGCGGATCATTTTCCATTTCCTTGTATGCATTTTTTATAATATCTATAAAGTAGCGGGGGAATTGGATCCAGGCAATTTTATTATCCTGGTAATCCAAAATACATTCTTTTTTTTCACACAGATTTTCAAGGTACATACTTATAGAGGTTTCAGTATCTTCATTTAAGTGTTTCATCAATTCGTTTTGTTCACCATATTTCGCGGTTATCTTTTTTATAAATGAAAGAAAGAAGCTGAAATTTATCCTTGGTGTCTTGTATTTTAGAGCAAAACACCTTAATAAATAAAGGGTTATCCCCAGGGGAGTTGAGAATTCACTTTCACTTTCGTTACCTTTTTCAAAAGGGAATATATCAGCCATATTTTAAGTCGTTATTATATTTTATTTCCATGTAAACGTCTACCTTTATATTATCGACCATAAAATGATAAATTGAAACTATCTCAGTCATGTTATTTACATTATTTTTCTTAGCTCATTGCAAAAATCCAATAGTTGGCGAGGGTACTCGCCTTGTCTCTATGCAGGAACTTCTTCCGGTCGATTTAAATGAGTATTCTTCCTAATTCTTCCAAAAACCATTGTACAAGCCGCATACTTGTTGTTTTCCTGTATTCTGAGGTTGAATAACGGTCTGTTATTGGGTGAAGGAGTTGGTTAAGCTGAGATATCATAGTATCAATGGATTTTGTATTAAATGGAAGTTTTCTTCCGAGCATTCCCGCCTCGAAACCCCGGTGACGGAAAAGATGATTTCCCAGGGAACCGAAACAAAGACGTATATCTGTTAATATACCCTTTGATGTTTTTGCCAGTCCGCAAAAAGTGAGGGAACCATGCGCCTGGGATTTCTTCCGGGCAATTTTTTTGAAAATCTGATGATTCCAATTTCCCAAAGGAATTCGTATTCTTGTGAGAATATAGCCCGGGGGGATAAGATTTCTCTGTTTTTCCGTCTTTATAATAAGTTCAGAGAGGGATACCCACATAGATTTCTGAAAAGAACGTAATTCTAAAAAAGAATCCATGGCATAGAGAACTGTCAGAATGCCTGAATACGGGGAACCGATATATATATTACCGCCGATTGTTGCTAATTGTCTGATTGTCGGAATCGCGGTAAGAGAAACTGCCTGGTACAGACCTTTGGGGATGACGTGAATTCCAATACCTATAATTTTTGATAATGGAACCAAAGCACCCACTTCAAGATAACGTTCCGTTCGTTTTATTTTTTTCAGATCTTCTATTTTCCCGCAATCTATTATATATTCCGGTAATTCGAATTCAGGTTTGCTCCATTTCTGCATGATTGATGTTCCCCCCGCGAAGAGAAGCGAGTCCGGATATTCGGATGCTAAGGAGAGCAAATCGTGCAGATTATTCGGTGTAAATATTTTAGGTGAATTATCTATTCCTGGCATTTTTTTTCCTGTTTGATATATTAAATACTTCAAGTACAACATCGATGAGTGTTAAAAAGCCATTACATCTGCAAAGATGACCGGAAAGGGCATTTGTAATTTCCTCGTGGGTCGGCAAATATGTCCGTGTATGGTTGAGTAAGTTCGCAATTGAAAGTACTATGCCCGGGGCGCAAAAACCGCACAATGTAATCCCTTTTTTCATAAATGCTTCTTCGATAATAGTATATTCTTTAGTCTGGATATACCCTTCTATCGTGATAACTTCTTTATCTGGTAATCTGAATGCGGGGAAAAGACATGAGTTTACAAGATTATCATTTAAAAAAACCAGACACCCCCCGCATTCACCTTGTTCACACCCCTTTTTCGTCCCGCATAGTCCAAGATCCTGGCGCAGGATATCGATGAGTCTTTTTTCCGGGGATACGTCGATGGTTGTTTTTTTTCCATTTAATGTAAATGTTACTTTCATAAATTCCTTACAATTTTCTCCACAATTATGAATTGTTCAGTTTCCTGCTCATGGCATAGTATCAGGTTCTGTTTCCCATGAATCTATGTATTGATTCATGAGTACAGGGAATACTTGTAAAGTAATTATCTGTCGCCTGGAAAATTGCGGAGATATATGCAGGGGTAACACCGATTACAGCCTGGTCACCCAATCCCCGTATGGGATTATATTTATGATGACTTTCTCTCTGAATAAATTGTACTTCAATTTCCGGGACACTGGTAATATCGGGAATCGTATATTCGGAAATATTATTTTGATACACAATTCCGTTTTTAAATTCAAGAACTTCCATGCAGGCGAGGCCAAAATTCTGCACAGCTGCCGCTTCCACATGTTCACGGGCAATCTCGTAATTAATGACCGGACCGGGATCAAGAACAATCCAAATACCACGGCATGTTGTGGTAAAGGTTACAGGATCAATCTCAACTTCTATAACAGTGCTTTCCCAGGTCGTTGTCGGTGAGTAAAAGTGGGTAAGTTCTGCTTGTTTCTTTTTTTTGGGAAGGAGATTCACTTTTTTCTTGATTTCGATGGGATACTCCTTTTTTTTCTCCTTTTGTTTAATTAATTCGCAGGCTTGTTCAATACATTTTCCTATAACATACACTGCCCGTGCATTAATTGTCGGACCTGTATCAGGAATTGTATCGGTATCAATTTTTTCGATAATGACCTCAGAGATATGTATATTAAGTATCCGGGAAGCGATCATGGCAAAATATGCAGATTTGCTTGTCCCCATATCAATTAAAGAAGTCATAATCTTAAGTTTTCTGTTTTTGCCCAAACGAACGATAATGGTATAAAGATCCGATTCCTTTTCGTAAAAATCGCCAATAATATGAGGGCATAAGGCTAATCCTATTCCACGTAAGGGTGTGTGAAGCTCGTTTAACGGGTTTCTCCCTTTTTTAATCGCCTGATACGCCCCGAATTTTCTTAAGAAATCGGATATTTTTACTACAGTATCAAGCACTGCCATACTCGAAGTATAGGGACCTGCGGGGTAAGATGGTGAATAGTTTCCACTATTCACTATTATATTCTTTTTTTTCCACATATAAGGATCCATATTAGTTGTCTGGGCGATTTTATAGGTGTGAAGTTCTAATGCAAAGAGAGAATGGAGTTCCCCGGAACCGGAAAAATACCCGGAGGGTACCTTATTTGTTTTTACAAGTTTTGCCTTAAATTCAAAATGATCACACTGGTACCTTCCGAATGCGGATAAAAATGCTTTTTTTAAAATATTCTGAGAGCTCAGTTTATAAGCTCCGGAATCAAGGGTGATATCCGCGCTTATCCCCATTAATGAGCCTTCATTATTCGTTATGGTAATGTAGGTAATTTCAGCCGGGTGCCGTTTAAAGGAATATGCAATATCTTCTTTCCTTGAATAAAGTATCTTTACCGGTTTTTTCGAAATATAAGAGAGCAGTGAGGTGTGAGCGGCAATAATCGTGGGAAGGATAAGCTTTCCTCCGAAAGGAGAACTCACCTCCGGAACAATTATTTTAACTTTTTTCTTATGAATTCCCAGAAGGAGAGCGATGTTATTCCGGATACTAAAAGGATATAAGGTTGATGCGTATATAATAATCGAGTTTTCATTCCAGAGAGAAACCGCGCAATGTGGTTCCAGTGAGAACTGCTCCTGGCTTCCTATGGTATAGGTATGTTCAATTGTCGTAAATGAATCTTTTTTTACATTCGAAAAGGATCCCTTTGAATATACTATGGTATCGAATATATTTTCTTCCGGTGCATTTGCCGGTGAAAAATGAGGTGTTTCTTCTTTGTATTCTATAATAATTTGTCGTGCCAACTCCCGGCATCGGAATGCATCCGGCCCACAGAGGAGGAGAATCGGTTCACCGATGTAATGTACGGTAGTCTCTGCAAGAAAAGGAATTGTTTCCCCAAAAATGTGAAGCTCATTTTTTCCCGGAATATCCTTATAATCGACACATATGTAATCTTCCGGAAGGGGGGGGATGGTTATTGAGAGTATTTTTCCCTTTGGGATAGTTGAACGTACAGTATACCCGTAATGAAGATTATCAGGGGCGATGTCGTCGGTAAAAGTGGCTTCCCCTTGTAACAGTTGCGATAAGGTTCTGTTTGCACTCATGCTGATGAGTTCCTCCCCGGGAATATCCCTTTTTTATATGCTCGTGATCCGATCTCTTTTATGGTGATGATGATTCTCTCTACCTGTTCATCGGTTAAATCAGGATAAATGGGAAGACTTATACTCGAACTATAATTTTTCAATGCAATGGGAAAATCATCAGCCTTTAATCCGTATCGTTTCCGGTAGTAAGACATTATATGAAGGGGGATAAAATGAACGGATGTCCCGATACCGGCTTTATTTAACTCTATGATATAGTCGTCCCGTGTGATCTCCAGTTTTTCCGGAACTATCCTTAATAAAAACAAGTGCCATGCATGATCCTCAAGATGAAGGGGAAGACGAAGATAATCACTATTTTGTAATGCCGATATGTATGCAGCTGCTATTTCCCGCCGTCTTTCCTTGAAACGGATCGCTTTTTTAAGTTGTACCCGCCCGATTGAAGCGGCAAGATTAGTAAGATTATATTTATATCCTGCTTCAACGACATCATAAAACCATGATGCCCCCGGGTGCGTATACCTGTTCCAGGCCTCTCTATCAATTCCATGAAGTCTCATGGTTTTAATTCTCTCTGCCAGGTGTTTATCCCGGGTAACGACCATGCCTCCTTCACCGGTGGTAATAGTCTTATTTGCGTAAAATGAAAAAACTCCGGCGTTCCCGATTGTCCCGCAAAACCTATTATTGTATGTAACCGGGAAAGCATGGGCAGCATCCTCGATGACAGGGAGGGCATAGGTTTCGGAAATCCTCCGGATGCTCTCCATATCGCAGGGATACCCCGCGATATGAACGGGAAGAATGGCCGAGACGTTATGGGATTTTTTTTTAAGCATTTCTGCTATAAGAGTGGGGTTGATATTGTAGGTTTCCTCATCTATATCGATAAAAAGGGGCTCTGCACCAAGATACCTGATAATTTCAGCAGAAGCGGTAAATGTGTAAGGGGTAGTAATAACAAATGACCCTGGTTTTACCCCTGTCGCTTCCAGACAAAGATGGAGACCTGCGGTTCCCGAGTTTAATGCGAGGGCATAGGGAATATCTAAAAACTGAGCAAATTCCCTTTCGAAGGAAAGTGTCTGATCTCCTGTTGTAAGCCATCCGCTTTTTAATACTTCACAGACAGCCTTCTCTTCGTCTTCATTCAGGCAAGGTCTTGAAAATGGTATAAAATCAGTATTTTGGTTCATCATCTGACATTGTTAATGTTGGGATTATCTGCTTTATGATATCTTTTAGAATTTTCCTGTTTCTAAAAAGCTGCGGATTATCCGGGTCTGCGTAGCAAATCGGTCTTAATTCGTCTAAAAGTTTATCAAGATCATATCCGCGGTTATCATTTCGCAGAACTTTAATAATTTTCGGGAATTCGGTTTTTGCCCGGATTTCCCTGGAAGAACATATATTTTCAGTTAATTTTTCACCGGACCGGAGGCCGATATATTCTATTTTAATTTCCTTCCCGGGTTGATATCCATAAAATAATATAATTTTTTCCGCTAAGTCTTTAATATTTATTTGATTTCCCATCTCCAAAACCAGGAGATCGCCATCGATATTAAGTCCGCCTGCTTTTAGAACGAGACTCGATGCTTCCGGGATAGTCATGAAATATCGTGTTGCCTGAGCATCTGTCACAGTCACAGGCCCTCCTTTGAGGATCTGCTCCTTAAAGAGAGGAAGAATACTTCCCCGGGAACCAAGGACATTTCCAAACCGGACAACCATGTATAAAAATCCGTTCTTCTTCGCCTGAAGGACAATTTCTTCCGCTATGAGTTTTGAAGCTCCATAAATATTTTCCGGTTCAACCGCTTTGTCCGTGGAAAT
>JAFGRV010000089.1 GCA_016934975.1 Spirochaetales bacterium
ATGAACATACCACGAGATTATTTCAAAGTCAATTTTTTTTTACATCAGCTGATTTATTGAAACTAAGAACAATTTATTTTATCGAAACAAAAAAAATGATTTTTTAGAGAGTGATTTTACCCTGGAAAGTGATTATTAAAGTAATACTATGCAGAAAGAACTCTAAATATTGATAAATCAACAGATCTTTATTCAGTTAAATATGGTCCGTATGTTTTTTTTGTCATTATCGAGAAATCACCCTTGTCCACAGCGATTAATATCCGGAAGACATGTATGATATTTCAATATGAAACCGCCCGATTCTCCCCGGATAGATTAATATTATTATAAATCTTTTTTACGCTGATGGAATCCGAAACTCATACTCCGTACACATCAAGTGAAGACTCTATGCCTCTCTATCCCCGTACAATTGTCGCATAATAGAAGGATGTGAATGCCCCCGATTCATCAAACAGATCATCATAGGGAATATGTATCCTTTTTACGCTGATGGAATCCGAGACCCATGCCCCGTATTCATCAAAGGAATAGACCGCCACAAAATGGCCGATCCAGCTTGTCTCCGAACTATACCATTTGTACTGGATCATGACCGGCTCCCCCCCGGCAAGAAGCCGGAAAAATCCGTCCACCTCATTATTCCATGTGAGGCTGATGTTATATGCCTGATTAAAGTTCTGGATATGCTCATGGGTCCAGAGATCCTCTCGTGGTTTATTGATTCGTTTCTCTGCTTCATTCATGTCGATTTTTTGTTTATATTTATATTCCAGAATATGGTTTACTGCAAAAGCAAAACAGCCTTTTGAGTATTGCCGTGAGACCGGGAAAGCATAGTCCGGCTTTAAAAAGGGTTTTACCTCACTTTTATTGAGTTGTGTTAATGTCAGGTGATGGTTAAAATAGATACCCGGCCAATTGCTCGACCGGATTGTTCTCGGATACCCCGGATCCGCCTGTGCTGTTTTTATATCATACCGTATATAGGAGTTTCCTTTAAAAAAGTAGACTTTTCCGTTCCCGCGGTTCACGGCCCCGCCGATCCCTTCGGTCCAGATCCCGGGCCACATACTTGCAATGGGTTTCGGAAATCCCGGATCGGGTTTTGTTGTTTTTACATCATATTGTATAAAATTATTGCCTTTGAAAAAATATACTTTGCCTTTTCCCATATTTAGAGCCGCGTCGATCCCGCTTTCCCACAAACCCGGCCAGTTTTCGGAAATAGATTTGGGATACCCGGGATCCGAAGCGTCCTTTTTTTCATCATACCGGATATATTCGCTGCCCCTGAAAAAATAGAGTTTTCCGTTTCCCCAGTTAACAGCCGCGTCGACCCCATCAATCCAGAGTCCGGGCCATGTTACTTTATTTATCGTCCGCGGGTAACCCCTGTCGGTATTTTGTTCTTTTATATCATATTTTATATACTCTGCCGCAGAAAAGAAAAAAAGCTTTTTATTTTGCCATGAGACAACAGCATCAATGTTTTGTCCAATAAGTGGAAAAGATACACATAATGTCATAAAAACAAAAAAGAAAATTCTCCGTACATCCGGTTTCATTATCACCTCTCATTTATTATAAATATTATAAACCCTCTATTATTATAGTGACAATTGTATGAATTGCCAGTATTTACAATTGTAGTTTTGTTGTTGGGTATATATATACTCCTTTTTCAGGCATTTATCCTGACAATTTTTCAAATTGTCAGGAGTTCCAATTATAATGGATTTGCTATTTACTATCAAAAGAAAGCCACCGCCGTTCACGAAACGGACTTTGCGGGTGATCTTTTCCTGAACATAGATTGATGTCACTCGTGGGGGTTCATTTTTCTATACCCATATTACTAATGAAGGAAATCTTATGAGTAAATTAATAAAAAAGGTATTGCAATTATAAAGGAAAATGCTAAAATACCTCAAAATCATTCGTTCCGGAGATAGAAGGAGAAGATAATAATGAGAAAAGAAATCTTTACGGGAATCTTTTTTTTAGGTATATGTTTGTTATTCTGTTTCGGCTGTGTTTCCACCCCGGATAAACCGGCGGCCACGGATGCTCCTGTTCAGGAGGAGCCGACGTTGGAACCTACGGAAGAACCGACCGCGACCCCTGAACCGACTGAAGAGCCGACTGTTACCCCGGAGCCTACTGCGGAACCGACAGAGGAACCGACGAAAACACCGGAACCGAAAAAAGTGACGGGCCCCCAAGTCGGCGAATTCTGGATGGAAGTCCCGGTAAAACCGGTTGCCCCGGGAGCCGAGTTTTCAACTCCCATACGTATCAATACGGGAACTCAGAAAATTGCAGCTTATGGTATAAATATCAGCTATGATCCTGCAATCATCGCGATTGATGTAACGAAAGGATCGAACGGTGCGGAACCCGGGAAGGACGGCTATGTTGCGGCATCAAATCCTACCAAACCGGGTGTGATGTATGTTGCGGGTTTTGATGTGTACGGGAAAGGACCGGGAGAGGCACTCCATATGGTAACGATTTACTGGAAGGCTGTGGGGAAGGGTACTTCCGCCATCGAAATTATGGTAAAGAATCTAGTGGATGAAACAATCAAACCGATCGGCGTGCAAAAAGGAATAAGCAGCAAGGTTCAGGTGAAATAAACAGAGTGTTTTGACCGGGATTTTACCCGAATTGGGATTTTAAAACAATTAAAAGTAAAAAAATGCCGGTCAAAGCATTATATAGTAACGATTTTATCGTCGGATTTTTCTTCTACATAGATGAATTCATATCTCCCGGAAGAATCTTTTTGGGGATTGTGGGGAGAATAGGTACTCTCAAAAAAGAAGAGAATATCCGACATGTCTCCGAAAGACTGTGAGATCGTGTAGCGGTAATAACAGTCATAATCTTCCAATATCTTTCTTCTGTTCGGGTCTTTTTCAAGTTCGGGATCCGTCCGTTCACGTAAGCTGTTCCGGAGTCCCCCGTACCACGCCCGGGACAGAAAAAAAAGATTGAGTTTTTTCTTGTAATCCAGATAATAGAGTTCAAAAATTCCCGGAACAGATGGGACGTGTTTAATGATATCATATTTGTCTGCTTTTTTAATCCTGGACCAGTGTATGATAAAGTAAACCGAGTTATCTTCTTCTTTTTTTATGACAATTGGTTCCATATGATACGTATTATAACTCGATAGCGATAAAAACCGAGTCATCAATAAGACTAAAGGCATTTCCGAAAATTTTTACATTATAGCTTTCAATTTTTTTCACTATTTTTTCCTTTAAATCTTCCGGGGAAAGACTCATATTTTCTTCCAGTACTTCCCGGAGCCGGTTTTCGCCGAATTTAATTCCATCATCATTAAAACATTCGAATATACCGTCTGTAAACATAATAAGTTTATCACCGGGCTTTATCGTGACCTGAGAGGTTTCATAATAGGTGTCATAATTGATGCAGAGAGGGATTCCTTTGTTTTTTAAACGGATAATTTCTTTTCTTGACGGTGAAAGAAGATATTGCGAGGGATGCCCGGCGGTTGTATAGGTGAGGGTCATTTCCTTATAATTTACCCAGGCAGTAAAAGCCGTAAAAAACATATTATCCAGAAAGTATGGCTGGAGTTCATTATTTATATTTTCGATAAGATTCTGCGGACCTGTTGATGTCGGGATCTGGTGTTTTAAGGCTAATTTGAACATGATAGAAAGGAAAGCAGCATGAACACTATGTCCACTCCCGTCGGCGATCACAAATGCCGTATTTTGTTCATCAAGCTGAATAATATCATATAAATCCCCGCCGATTTTTTTTGCAAAAGCATAATAAATACTGAGTCTTTTTTTCCAGTACTCGGGGATCTGCTGTTCTATAATTTTCTTCTGTATACTCGCGGAGATTTCGAGCTCTTCATCAATCTCTAAAAGCGCTCTTTGCAGTTCGTCCCGGAGGACGCTGATACGGATCCGCGCCATGTTTCGTTCCAGGGCATAGAGAATAACTCTCTCCAGGACCCTTACATCTGCCTGGCCTTTGACCAGGTAATCCTGGGCGCCCTCCTGCACCGCTTTTACAGCTAAATTTTCATCATTAATTCCGGTAAGAACAATAATCGCCGATTCCGGGGCGATCTGGCTTGTGCGTGTTACAGTTTCAATGCCCGTTGCATCGGGGAGAGTGAGGTCAAGAATAATAAGATCATATTTTTCATGGGAAACACATTTTTCCAGTTCTATAAGCCTGGAAACATGTTCAATGCTGGATTTTATTTTTTCCGATTCCGAGAGGGCTTCACGTATGAGACGTGCATCCCCCGGGTTGTCCTCGACTAGTAATATTTTTATTTCCTGTATATCCAACCTTAATTCCTGTTCTGCTTAAAAGCATACAGAATTTAGTGTTTAAAAGTCAACAAAATTTATGAAATGAGATGGGAAATCTATAAAAAAATTGATCCCTCTCTTTTGAATTTTAATTATTGCTTTGAGCGCCTGTTTTTTAATCATGTAATGCGTGTCAAAATTTCAAATTTCACTACTATTCAGGTCAAACCTCGCGTGTTTTGACGCTTTTTCTATTCAAAAATCTCCTGCATACGTTTATAATGGATTTAAAATACGATGATCAAAACACTATTTCTTCTTTGTCCTCTTCAAGGCAAGAAAAAGGTCCGGTCTGTCTGTGGAAATACCGGTTTGTTTCCTCAATCTTTCTTTTATTTCAGTTCTTATTCTTTCTTTTTCTTCCTGATCTCTTGTTTTCATTATCGTCTTTAGATCTTCATATCTCCGTGTTTCTGTATGCCTGTTACTTCTTCTTAATTTCTCAAAAAATAAGTCCCTGATTTTTTTTGATACTGAAAGCTTTCTCCCCGCTATTTCGAAAAAGAAAAGAATGAGACCGATAGAGATGAGTAATTCCCAAATGGGAACATAATCTTTGACCGAACTCTTCCTGAAGAGCCATGTTTCTGATTCCGCCTCTTCTTGCCCCAGGATTTTTCCCCCGGTTATATGGGCACTCTCTTCCAATAGTGAATGCCGTGAAGAGAAATCCGAGTACTCAGGGGAATAGGGAAGAGAGAAGCCGTAAAAATAGGGTCCGTATACATTCTCCTCCGGACTCCTTCCGATGATACTGATATAATAATCACCCGGCAGATCGGTTTGCATGACTCCGGAATAGAGTCCGGGCCCGGACTGATCCAAAATCCGGGTTTGTTCTTCTCCATTCGGGAGGAGAATTTCTGCCTTCAGGTCAAGAAAATTGATAAATCTTCCCGAGGTATCCCGGATATCAACGGAAATGTTCATAAGTTGATCTTTTTGCGGGGTGAAACCGGCAGAGATGAGATTGTCATCTTGTGAGCGCTCAATCCACCGTATTGTTTGGCTTAGAAATCCGGAAAATTCTTTCCACTGCGGCCATTTATTTCCCCAGGTACCTTTAAAATCAGAGAGAAAGAGAGCTGTTTTTCCCAGGCCATAGTGCCAGTTCGCGAAAAGGGGACCCGCAGGTCCGGAAAAAATTTCCTGTGCCCCTTGTTTCAGTATTGTTTTTATATATCCATTGCATTCCGGGAGAGTACGTGTATCAATTCCTTTTAAGAAGTAAGGAGAAGAGACGACCTTCGGTGTAAAATTTATATCAGTCTCATCATTGCCGGAAATTCGTTCCATCTCATCCATATAAATTGTGAGGATCTTTTTAGAACTTTTCGTAAAATAGGTAATCCCATTCCCCCAATTGGCGATCTGGGTGAGCTGTTTTACATCCGCGTCATGTCCGATAGCGATGGTCGATACGGTGATAGTATCCCCAGCGATCGCTTTAACAAGACCTTCATAATCATAATTTTCGCGTTTTTCCGATTTCCCGTCGGAGAGTAAAATAATATGCCTGTATCGCGCCGGAAAATGGGCAAGAACTCTATAGGCTTCCTGCAAGGCCCTGAACATATCAGTTCCTCCCCCCGGGGAAATTGCCGAGATGTTTTCTTTTACCTTATCTCTCTGTATTGAATCCTCGAAGGTCACAATCCATTCCGGCTTATTATCAAATACCATGATTCCGATACTGACTGCCGGCTTAAGCATTTCAACGGTTTTTAGTAATGCTTTTTTTACCACGTCGAGCTTTGTCTCGCCGATATCTATATCTCCGCTCATACTCGCCGACCGGTCAACAGCGAATACAACTGCTAAAGAGGTGAATTTCTCCTGATTCAGCAGATGCACAGGGAGAAGGGTCTCGATTTTTGTTCCGGAAAATCCGCTTAAACCGTAGGCATCCGGTCCTGTAATCATAAAAAAGCCGCCGCCGGTCACCCGGACATACTCTTCTATCCGGTTTTTTGTATCTAAAGCAATCTCATGACCGGAAACCGAATCAAAAATAATCCCCCCATACCCGGATAATTCCGGAAGGGTTGCCGGCAGAGTGGCAGAAGAAATACTCGTTACATCCATACCCTGGGAAGCGAGGGCATTAATGATTGCCCTGTTGGGAAGAGTTCCGTATACATAGAGAAATTCCGGCTTCCCAAGAACATGAACAAACAATTTACCGAAGTTATTTTCAGGATACAGATCCTTATCAGTATAAATCGTCCCTTCATAGGTATGAAGGCCATTATTTTTTAATGTTGATGTCAAACTGTAAAAATTTTCTCCCGGTTCCAATTCAATGGGGGTTGATATGACAGGAGTGTTATCTTTGAGTACTGTTAGAAATCCGACGGTTTTATGTGAACTTTCGATAATGATTCTAATTTCATGGGGTTCGTCTTCTTTTACCGTATCCGGACCGTATATTTTTTTTATGAGTACCTCATTTTCGGGAATCTGTGAATCAAGGGGATACACGGAAATGCTCACACCGCATGCCTTTGCGAGTTCCGCGGCCCGGAGCAATGAGCCCCTGGTTTCATTTCCGTCGCTAAAGAGCAGGATTCTGTTCTCGCCTTTACCCGGAAGGTTGGCGCAGGCAAGGTTGATTGCTTTTTCTATGTTAGTTCCTCGTGTATCAATGGAACCGGATATCTCGCTATCTTTAGATAGCAAAATATCCGCAGAAAGCAAGATATCCGGGACTTTATGTTTAAATGTAATCTCCACATAAGCGTTTCCGGCAAAGGGAATGAGGGTCATGGTATCGGAATTTTTTTTCTTCTCCGGGTATTTTTTTAAAATCCGGAAAACCCGCTCTTTCGCTTGCCCGGGGATACTATCGGATATATCGAAAAGAAAGATATAGTTCACAGGCTCTTCATTCATGGCGAGATTAATTCCGCTCAAAGCGAAAATGAAACAGCAGAGAATAAGGGATCTTATTATGAGGGAGACGGTTTTTCTTTTTTTCGGGATGGTCGATTTTAAGATATATGAAATAACAATCATACAAAGACAGAGTAAAAGAAGAAAAAGATATAAAGGATTCTCAAATAAAATCCCGAAATTCATAGGATATATCCCCTCCGTTATCCGGATTTATACTCCACTGATTGAATGTTGTCATTTCCCGTCATGGTGTATGTAGTCTTCATTCCTTATTATATAAGGACTTAACGTATAAGGAAATAACAACATTACTAAAACCGGAAATACTGACAATTTAATTTAGGTTGTCCAATAACCCCAATAATAATAAAATCGATCTACAACTACACCATATATAGCGTATAAGCTTAATCATTACCCCATATATATTGTAATGAGGTTATTGAACAACCTTGTTTGGGGTTGCGGGACAGCCTCAATTAATTCTCAGTATCAACCATAAAATCCATTCGGCCAGCAATAGAAAAACAGAAATCAAAATAAAATAAGGCCGGAAAGGATAATTCTCTGTCATTCCCTGAACTGCCGGAGTATTCTCCTCTGTTTCCGGCCCTGTCCATTGAAACCGTTTATTGATATTCGACTCGTCGTCATCTGTCAGATTGACGGCAAACTGATGGGTATAATGTTCTCCTTCTATCGTGTATATTCCCACTGTTTGTGTATCCCTAAAAATGAAGGGATGATTGATATTTTCGTATTTCGTTTTCCTGCCTGCGGGTGTTGTAATGTCAAGATCATATATCCAGGGATTTATCATGACCTCATACGTTTCTCCTGCTTCCCCTGCCTGTAACGGGACTGCGGTTTTCCCCCTGAAAAGCCACCTTACACTGTTGTGAATGAGGATGGGGAAAGAAGGTGTCAGGATGAGATCCGATTGCATGAAATCAAAGAAAAAACAGACCGCCCGGACAGACTCTCCGGAAAATACGGAGACAAGAGGAGAATGTTGTCCCTGTATTAATGGTTTCATTTCTTTTCCGGGAATTACTTTCGATGCATTAATAATCCTGATATTACCCGGATAGACCGAGTCCATAACAGGGTGTTGATGATCCCACTGCAGGACAGATGTTGTTTTTATGGTTTCCGGATTTGTCACGGGAAGGTTCCGTGGAAAACTTTGAATGAGAATATAATTTCCCGTCACAATCCCCGGAGGCGTGATGCGGTCAAAGACAAGAATATCATAGGATTTCGAGAGGGCCGTAAGATCGTCATAGGATATCGTCTCTACTTTTGTAAGGCTGATATCCGGAAAACTTCTGAAAGCGCTTTCCAGGAAAAAATTTCCTTTTGATACAAGGAGCACCTTTATCCGGTCAGGAGCGGGAATTATTATCCGTGCAGAATTATCTGCCGGGAGATCATCAACACTATCGATATCAGCCTTGATTATTGTTTTTGTTTTACCGGTGTAGGTGAAGCTATAGCTTTTTTCATTAAAAGGACCGACCTCACAATTTTCTTCCAGCACTTTAGTTTCCCCGGCAGGTGTTGCGGCAGTGACAGCGAGAGTCGTCTTTTCCAACGTTGTCGAATAATTTTTTATTGTTATTATACCTTCATACACATTGTCTTTTCCGCTTTGAGGCCGGATCTGAAATTTCTTTATCGCGATATTTCTCTTTTGGTCCCCGATAATGACAGGGTGAATAGGTTTATCCTCATAGTTCTTTGATAAGGTAAATGCACCGTCGCTTATGAGGATGATTTTATCCCCGGTCTTCCCCTGTAATAATGACAGCGCCATGTCCAGTGCTTTTTCCATATGTCCCGGCTCATCTGTGGGACGGCTTTGCAAAATCCCTTTCTTAAGAACTCCCGGATCCTTTGTGTAAGGAATGGTGAGCCGCGGGGAGGAACCTGCCTCAATAATTGCCAAATTGATTGACTTGTTTTTTTCAAGCAAGGAGACGGTATTATACGCTATCCTCTGTGCTTCATAAAACCGTGAGTTTTCCTGAAACGGAACCTTCATGCTCGCGCTTATATCAAGAATAAGAATGATATTCTGATTTATCGTGCCGATAGTCCCCGGGATATATGGCTGGGCCAAAGCAAAAGCAATACAGATTATGATAAGAATCTGTAAAAAAAGACAGAGTGTTTTTATGAACCTCTGCATTGTTATGGATTTTCGTTTTGAAGTGAGCAATGTGTTCCATAAAAACAGGGTCGTCGACGGGAGGGAGTATCTTTTTTTTCCGGTAAAGGCCAGGAGAATAAGTATGGGAATTGTGAATAAAATATAAAATGGAAGTAAATTAGTAAATTCCATTTTTTTTCTCACCTTTTTTTATCATTCTTTCACCTTAAGTGTGATCCTTGCCTGAGGTATCGTAAAATCAGATCTTCAAATGGAAGAGCAGTTGTTGTTCTCATATATTCAATTCCATGTTTCAAGCAGAACTTCCCGATAGTATGGAAATAGCCGGCTAGATTATTCCGGTACAACCTGAGAAGATCGATGTCTACATCAATTTTTTTATGTTCACGGGTTTCCGTGTCTGTCATGATCAGTTCACCGAGGTGGTCCGGATTCAGTTCCGTTTCGTCGAGTATCTGCAGAAGAACGATATCGAGACGTTTGTAGAGAAGTGACAAAAGCCCCCGTTCAAATTTTTTTTCATCGAGGAAATCACTAAGAATAATAATGAGGCCGGGCATCCGGGCCTGACGGGAGTATTCCAGTAAGGATGCGCCTATACCGGTTTTTTGCTCCTCCGTAAGTCCGAGAATAAATTTGAAAAAAGAAAAAACATGATGTTTGCTCCGTCCCGGGTCAAGGGTCTGTTTTATACTATCCGAAAAAGACGCACACACGACCTTTTCCATATTTGCGATGCCGATGTATCCTAATGCCGCGGCGAGATGCTTCGCGTAATCGAGTTTGAGCGGATTCCCGAAACCCATGGAGCGGCTGACATCGATAAGTATGTGAATTGTCAATTCTTCCTGGGAGGAGAAAAGTTTTACAAATAATTTATCCATTCTCGCCGCGAGGTTCCAGTCGATATAACGTATATCATCTCCTGGTTGATAGGTGCGGTAGTCTGCGAACTCCAGGCTGAAACCTTTTTTAAAGGAATAATGTTCTCCGCTTCTTTCTCCCCTTCTTATTTTTTTGGCTACAAAAGCGAGATGTTCGCATTTTTTTAAAAAGGATATGTCAAAAAATGATGTTGTATTTTTTTCACGGATCACTCGATAACCTCCGGGGTGGTGCCGAGGATATCTTCTATAATATCATCCGAAGAGATCCCTTCTGCTTCGCCCTCAAAATTTAGTAATATTCTGTGCCGCAGGGCCGGGAACACGGTCTCCCGGATATCATTAAAGCTGACATTATACCTGCTGTCAAAGAGTGCTTTCACTTTCGCGGCCATGAGAATACTCTGTCCTCCTCTCGGACTTGAACCGTACCGCACATATTTTTTCACCTTTTCTGTGGCGAATTGGGATTCGGGCTGGGTAGCGAGTATAAGCCGGATCACATACTCTTTTACATGACTCGCCACCGGGACTTGATGTATATAGGATTTTGTTTTATTGATATAGTCTTTATCCATTATTTTCCGGAGTACAACTGCCTCGGATTCTGTTGTTTTCGTCATAATCTCTTTTAATGCCGTGAAATCGGGATAGGGTACGATAAGCTTGGAAAAGAACCTGTCAAGCTGTGCTTCGGGGAGTGGGTATGTTCCTTCGAGTTCGATTGGATTTTGTGTCGCCAAAACAGTAAAGGGGCTCTCCAGTTTGTGGGTTGTCCCTCCCGTGGTGACACTTTGTTCCTGCATCGCTTCCAGTAAAGCGGATTGGGTTTTCGGTGTCGCCCTGTTTATCTCATCTGCAAGGACAAAATGTGCGAAAAGCGGGCCTTTATGAAAGTCGAAATAACGCTTGTTTGATTCATCCTGACTCACCATGGTAGTCCCGATTATATCCGCCGGCATCAAATCCGGCGTAAACTGAATACGGGAAACAGAGACATCGAGAATCTTCCCGAAAGCCCGTACTAATGAGGTTTTCCCCAATCCCGGGACACCTTCCAGGAGTACATGCCCATTACAGAGTATCGCGATAAAAATTCCCTCGATAAGGGAGTGCTGTCCTACTATAATTCTTGAGAGCTCTTTTCTTACTTCTTTATATTTTAATGTAAGAGATGTCATAACATCATAGAGTTCATCGGTTTTCATGTCTGCTCCTCTAAAATAAAATTAGAAGATAAAACGAAGTTTTATCAATACTCCTCTAAAATAAAATTGGAAGATAAAACGAAGTTTTATCATACTCCTCTGAAATAAAATTGGAAGATAAAACGAAGTTTTATCAATATTCCTTTCCTTTTTCCGTTCCTTTCACGCAAAGGCGTCATAAGGGATACTCATGTGCTGACAAGCTCTAAACAGTTGAGTATATATCAACCTGATTTATTCCAATTCATCCGTATTCTCCTTATTGGTGGAAAAACCTAATAAAAGAAAGTAATCTTTCACAAGGCGGCTGTATTCCCGGGGAATGCTGCCTTCCGATACTGCCTGTTCCATTACTTGTTTATATATTTGTTCAACCTCCCCGGGAGAAGATTCATATCCCTCTGTATTCCCTGTAAGTTGTTTTATGAGTTCCAGGACTTTCCCCTGGCCATTACTGCCTTCTACGACAATTGTATCGGTCTCTTTATTTTCTTCCGAATCAGTCATGACGCTGAGTTCCCGTTCCTCCGGGGTCCCCCTTCCTGCTTCACCATCTTTATTTTCAAATTGTTCGCCCCTATTTTCCAATCCGGTTTCCCGGTTTTTGGAGCCGGAAGATCCTGATTCTTCATTTATCTCCGAAAGTGCGGTTTCATCTTTTCCCTCGCTATCAATACCTTCCGTGGATCCCTCTTTCCGGGAGAAGTCATTTTCCCGATTTACGATATTTTTACTTTTATCTTCTGCTTCCTGCTGCTGATCCATCAGTGACCGGAGTGCATTGAGGTAATCGGGGTAACTATCTAACTCTTGTGAAGAGTCTGATTTCTTTGTCATTTCCCCTTTGTCTTCCGTTTTATTAATATCCATCTCTGTTTCCTCTCCGGAGGAATCCATTCCTTCGGGGGATTCTGCTTTGTCATAGGTTTCTTCTATTGAATTAAGGGTTTTAAGCAGACCTTCCGGATCAGGAGAATCGGAAGAAAAAAAAGCAAGCAGCCGGATAAGGGCCAGATCAGTTGGAGAATATTCTTTTTGGTCGAGTTCATCGAGAAGGAGGTCCATATTTTCTTTCACCTTAGATTCCATTTTCTGCAACATGGATTGGAGCTCCTGTTTGTCGGAATGCCCGGTCTGCAATTCCATACCCAGAACCGCAAGTTCTCCTGCAAAATCATACAGCAGAGGGTAGTCATCGGGATTTATCTCCTCGTTTAAAGCAATACTATATTCCTCCATACTATCGCCTGCTTCCAATGTGTTAAAAGGCTTCCGGATCATGGCAGATAGATCAAGATTAACATTAATGAGTGAAAATAGAACAATCATGGCAACTAATGGGATGATTGTTATGATTTTCGGTAACAATACAAGTGGAAACACTTTTTCCAGGATAATGGTGTCTGCAATTTTTGCCGCATCCCGGATGAGGTTGTTATAGAACGGATTTGTTTTCTTATTGAGATACTCATAGGCAGTGCTTATCGTTTCCTTTAAATGTTCATCTTTTTCTGTTTTGATCAGTAAAGATTTTATTTCCGTCGTATGAAAATGAGAAATAATGATACTCGTGAGAAAAGCGATAAAAATGAAAGCCGGATAATAGAGATACGGAGGAAGATAAATTCCTTTCCATTGGTTTATGAGTGAAACAGCGAAACAGGCGATCAGGGAAATAATAATAGATGTAAAAAACAATTGCAGCCAATAACAGATACGAGCTCGTCTGTACAGATCTGTCGCAAGGCGATTTATTTTATCTTCCGGTTTTTCCAAGCTATTCATGATCTCTCCTTTCCGGATCCCTGATTACTATCAAACCAAAGCCACCTCCGTTCACGGAACGGCCGTTCATGGAACAGCCGTTCCGTGAACGAACTTTGTGGGTGGTCTTTTACTCTGATGTCGTTTTATAAAAATTAACGTCACGGAGAAAATGAAAATAAAAATAAATATCAGAATCAGATGGAGGGAGAATGAAAAAAGCCAGACCGGGATAACGGCAACACCGGTTTTTGTTAAAAGAGAAAGAAAAGGAATGTGTATCAGGGAGTTTTCAACAAGAGGTTCAAAAAGAAAGGCTGCCGAGGGTTCAAGGGTAAGAAGCACGGAGAAAATATTCGCATAAGGAAAAAGAAAAAAAGTTCCGAGGTAAAACATGATTATCAGGAAGTACAGAAGAAGAAAGTGTAAGCTAAAAGGAAATTTTTTTCCCGTATAAGTACTGTGAAAATAAACAGAGATAATGCGGGAGGTAAGAGCGTTTATAAAGAGCAGCATCACTACGGGAATTATGACCGAAAGTGCAAATCCCGCGAGGATCATACTGCTTATCATGAGAGGTGACATGATAAGCAGAAAGATAAACGATTCAATACAACAGAGTACAATTTTACCTGCACAGAATTGAAATGGTGTGACTTCAGTATATGAAAACCATTTTCTAATGGATGAGTACCGCAATAAAATGTCTCTGTCCCCCGCCCAATAAAGGTTCATACCGATAAATCCGATAATTATCCCGAACCATATAAAAAGATGAAATATCGGTATATCGGAGGTTTGAACAAAATGAATTATTTTTTTCGGTCCGGTGTACAAGATGAGAAACGTAAGAAAAGCTAACAGAAACCCCAGGACCCTGTGGAGTTTCTCCTCTCTTTGTAATACGATAAGACCTTCTTCTACAACCGGATTCTTTATTATCATGTTGTTGCTTTTGCCCCCTGTTTTTTAATCATATAATGTTTTTTCAAATTTCACACCTCATTAATATTCCTGTCAAAACGCCGGTAATCTTTCACCCTCCTTGAGCCGGCCTGACAGTTACCTTTATTCTTACCAGAC
>JAFGRV010000090.1 GCA_016934975.1 Spirochaetales bacterium
ATGCTCGAAGATTTAAATGAAAAGAACCGGATATTAGGCGAAACCGACCGCCAGGTAAAAGAATATTCACGATTGCTTGAAAAAAATATCGAACAGGCAAAAGAACATCAGGCCAAACTGATTTCGGTAAAAAAACCGTATTTATATAATGTCCGTTTTTCAACAGCTTATATTCCGTGTGAAAAAGTCGGCGGAGATGTTATTAATATTATTGTTGTGAAGGATATTATTTTCTTTTATATTGCCGATGTCGTGGGGCATGGAGTCCCGGCAGCAATACTTTCAAGTTTTATTAAAGCGTCACTCGATAACTGGATTAAAGAAGAGGTTTCTATTTCTCCCAGCATATTGCTTAAAAAATTATACGATGTCCTTATTGAAGAAGAGATTTTTAAGGAAAAGTTTTTTACTATTTTTATCGGGAAGATTTTCTTATCAACCCGGGAATTACAATATATTAGTGCCGGGCACTTGTCGCCGATACTTGTAAACCTGGAAAATGATGAAATTAGCGAGATCACCATAAAGGGCAGACCCGTTATCAGTATGTTCGAATTACAGAATAATAAGCATTATTCTGTGACTCTGCCGGAAAAGTCGAGACTTTTAGTTTATTCGGACGGACTTATTGAATGGGAGGTAAATGAAGGTGAGTTTTTCGGAAAATCAAAATTATTAAAATATTTTCAAAAGGAGAAACTTTCTGCTCATAATCTTGATTTGATTTTACAGCGAGTGGGAAATAAGCAGATTGATGATATTTCCTTCATTCTTATTGATATCAATGATACCTATGAACGAACAGTACATTGCAGTGTAGATCAGATTGATAGTATTGTCTCTGAATTCGAGGATGAAATGCGAAACAGGTATAAAGCTGACAGTGTCGGCTTAATTTCACATTGTTTTGGTGAACTTTTTACAAATGCAATTGTACATGGAAATAAAAATAATCCGGTAAAAGAGACTTTTATTAAAGTTTTGTTTACGAAGGAACTCATTACCTTACGTGTAAGAGATTCGGGAGAAGGATTTAACTGGCAATCCCATAATTTTTTTCAGAAAGACCCTGGCAGAGAGGAAGACAATCACGGATTGGCCTATGTATCGACAATATCGGAAACACTTGTATTCAATGAAGAAGGGAATGAAGTAGAATGTACTTTCACAATATGAAAATAAAATGTAAGGAGATGATGTTGACAATTCAATATATTGACATCATGTCCCGGGAGTTTTGAAGAAAATGTTTTTCATTACATGGTAAAATAAGGATGTAAGGACCCTTATGAGGCGGCTTGAGATACCTTGCTTATTATTGTCGGGTATGTCTTGCCCGAAGGAGCAGACCTTGGTTATTAAAATAAATGATCATATTACCGATGCTGATATGAAAGCGATGCAATTATCAGGTGACAGAGAAATAATCCTGGACCTTAAGGGGCTAGATTATCTCACAAGCTATGAGATTAGCAAATTGATCGTTTTATATTCGGAAAATAAAGTCGTGATGTTTAAAAATGCAAATGAATATATTCAGGAAAGACTGAGGATTATGAAAATTGAGGATATCATACAGATAATACCACCGTATAAATAAGGAAACTCTGATCCTGAAAGAGGAGAAGAGGTATTCTCAAGATTGTGAGAATTCCTGTTATTTGTTTCCCGCGGGAAAACCAAACTTGACATAAATATTATCTCTGTCAACCGTAGGATTCTGGGCACCCTCTGCAAGTTTGGGAACAGCCGCACTGACATAGAATCGCAGCTCATCTGTCATAACAATTCCATCTTTATTTGTATCAGCTTTTCCCAGGAGTAGTCCGTTAATAATTTCTTCCGTAAAAAGACCATTTTCGAATTTATCACTTTCATATGAAAATTCTCCGCCTTTGGAAGAAGAAAATACAATTGCCCCGGATCGCCTCATCAAGTCATTATAAATAAAACGTTTTTTTTCAAACACATAGGAGCGATTTTTTTTTCGAACAATTAATGTCTTCGGCCGGGCAGCCCTGGGGCGTATGCCTTTTGAATCTGCCATAGAAAAATAATTTTTTTGCGTCTCTTCGTTTATATCTCCGGACTCACAGGTGTCAAGAAGAAATAGTTTATGACGCGGGGGGATGCCCTGGAGTATATTTTCGATAAGCTCGAAATGTGCCGCGGTATTCTGTAAATTATTGACATCCGTATTATGTGTCAAATAATAGTATGTTGCATTTTTATCTGTATCGTGAACACCGTGGCCGGAGATAAAAAGGACCAGGGTATCCTGGGGATTCGCATGGGTAAGAAATAATTTAACCGCTTGTATGTTGTTTTTTGTTACCTCCTCATTTATATAGGTGTGAATATAGATATTTTCGTATTCCCTCTTCATCGATTTAAAAAGAAGTGCAAGGTCATTCACATCCTTATGAGCATATTTCAGATTCAAGTCTTTATCTTTGTATTCGGATACTCCGAAACCGATAAAATACAAGTCCTTTTTTTCCGCTTGATTATATCCGGCGAATGTAAGTGCGCGGTAGGATTCCGCTCCTTTTTCATTCCAGCATGAAACCTCTATTTTATTCGTACCGTAGGTGAGTTCAAGGTTTTCAATAATAGTGTTCTCTTTTCCATCAATAATCCTTCCGTAAGCGCCAAATAACGGAACATCATTGACGTATACGTTATAGCGGTGCAGATTGTATCTGCCGTCGCTTATTTTGAACTTCAGTTGAATACTCTTCCCCGATTGAACCGTATCAAGGATTTCCGCCTGAGGAACATGGAGATCGTACAATTTTTCGGATTCAATTCCCATTTTTTTCAGCCGGGTCTTATATAATGACAGATAATGTTGTTTTTTATCAACATCCTGAGCCCCAAGGCGCTCCATTAAAATATCAGGCCTGTTGTTCCATAGTGCGAATTGATCGATCCCATACGAGGATATTCCCTTTGTGATTCCCACCAGGTTCCCCCCATTCTGAGATGCGTCAAAGTACCCGTCGTCCGTATAGATAACCCACTCCTCTCCTTTCACAATAAAAGTAACGCAGCCCCCGGTATTAATATCCCGGATCTTCATTGTTTGATCCGGGGAAATACTTAAGATATGGCTGCTTTGAGGGTCAAAGGTAAGATCTGAAATAGCTTGAGTGTGTCCGGTAAATACTTTTTTGAGTGTGCCGTCTCTCGAATAAAGCCGGATGTCATTCATCTCCGTGCCGATAGCGATATAATTATTATCCCGACTCATGGCCACAGATCCTGTCTTCCCGCTGTAGAATGTTTTTTCACGTTTTCCATCGACGGACCACAGGTTGATGGAATTTTCAAGATATTCATCTCCCGTGAGATCTGCACTCAGGAGATGTGTATTGTCATAGCTTATAGTGATATCCATAATACTTTTAAAGGGTGAGAAAACAGCGGAATATTTCTTCTTTGAAAAATCGAAAAGTAATGCTTCTGTTCCGGGGTAAGCACCCGGGGCCGAAATCCCTAATGTCCCGTCTGCACTGATTACAAAATCATCTTCCGAGGGCGGTTTGATTTTTTTTTCAGGTTCGGTGGCTCCGGCAGGATAGAATTCAAAGAAGCCGTCATCGTTTTTGGCAGCCAGGTAAGTATTCGGAGATGATGTGTTCATAAGCCGCCTGTGAAAAAGGGTTTTTATAAATGATCCCTTCATATCCATGAAGGCGATATCTTCGGCTGTGTTGTATGCAAGGTATTTTCCATCCGGAGTAAACTCAAGTTCGGGGAAATAAACCGTATCGGGTTCCTGAGCATTTATTGAGGTGATAAAGGTCCCGTCGGTTTTCCATAATGAGAGTGTCGTCGTATGGATTCCCGCGAAATAGCCGCCATGGGGATGAACTTCAATACATTGATTTCCCGGGGGATTTCTTGTAAACAAGGGAAATGAAGAAATCCGTGTACCTTTTATATCCCATGTGGAGCAGGTATTTCCGGAAAAACAGAGAAGTTGTTGACTCTCTTTTTTAAATGCAAAATAAAAAATACCCGATGAATCTGCAATCTCCGATATACGGCTTCCTGTTTTTAATTTCTGAATAATGATTCTGTTGTCATACCCTAATGCCATGGTGGTAAAGGAATCGTCTATGGTGATTTTTTTTATTTCATCTCCCGTAATAGTATAGGATAGGGACAAAGATCCCCCGGGTATTGTATAAACTGCGCATTCCGATTTCAGCCCTTTGGTATGTATCCCGATGACATGCCTGCTGTCGGAGCTGAAAGTAGAATGCTTCATCGTCCCGGGATTAAGAATTGTTTCCCCTGTCTCGATATCAATGATGTTCGTGCCGCGATTATAGATTGAGAGAACAAAATACCTTCCGTCCGGACTGACTCCCGCGGTGTGAACATCTTCCACCATATCATACATTTCAAGCTTTTTTTCAAGTACCCCCGAAAGGGACCACAGACGAACCTCATCAGCATATTCATCATAAGAGAATTTTTTTTCGCTTGTGCCGATGGTGAGGATTTTATTGTTGATGCAAAAAAATGCTTTTATTGTTGCCCCTGTGTGAGCGGAAAAAGAAGAGACAAGTCTGCCTTGTTTCGTCCATACACGTACGGTATTATCCAATCCCGTGGTGACGATCTGATCTCCCTCGGGGCTGAAAGAAAGATGGATGATGCCGGCAGTATGTCCGGTCATTGTTCTTAACACCCTGCCTGAAAAATTCCATAATTTTATTGTCTTATCGTATGACGCCGTAGCAATTGCATTATCCATGGGACTTATGGCGCAGGATGTAACGGGATATGCATGAGGTTCCTGGATAACCAGTTCTATTCCTTCCTGCCGATTTTGTAACATGATCTCTTCGTATCCCGGATCCCCGGAACAAATGAATGGGTTGATACAAAGCAGTATAAAAAAAATAAAATATAATTGTTTCATTGAATATCCCTTTTAAAGAATTGGCTTAAAAGTCCCGGTGAATAACGGGCTTTTGCAGACTCGCCTGTGAAAACCGGTTCTTTGGTCCCCGGGGTATCATAGGAGTTCTCCTCATCATAGACGACTAAGATTCCCTCATGAGAGAGGGTCAGGAACAAACGTTTCCGTGAGGGTATGTGAAGGATTTCCGCTTTTTCTTTATCCGGGTGACAGAATATAAAATAATCCCCGTTCTTTGAAAATACGGGACACGGGATTTTTCCTGCCGGGGATTCCTCCATGTTCATGTCAATTGTCATTAAGAGCAGGCCGTCTATTGTATTAAAAAGCTTGATCCCTTTTGTCGTGACCATACCCCATGTTTTTTTATCCGGTGTAAAAGCCGGGGGAGAGAGGGGGAGTTCATCACCGTTAAGAACCTCGAATCTATTTCCTTTTTCTCCGGTTATGTGGTTTTGAAACTCAAGAGAGATAGTTCCCCTCGAATCGGAGGGTGAAATAAAATAGACGATGCTGTCGTCTGTGGGAGCAAACCCGGGGAATAATATTCTCCCATTATTCTCCGGGAGGGTGTCATGAAGAGGTCCGTCAAACTTCCATAGTGTGGTATGATAATCTGTCTGTAAGAGGATATAGTTCATATCTGCACTTATCTGAACCGAGTATTCTGAAAATTGCGGGTCTTCATAGCGTGTATAACTGTTGAATGTTCTTATAATGATACCATCTTGGTTCATCAGTTTTGCGGTTTTCACATTACCCCCGGAAAGGAAGGTGCGGTTGTCCGGGCTTATCTCTATACTGGTTATAAATGTCGAACCTGCGGAGGTTTCCGGATCGATTATTTTTTTTAATTCCCCGTTCATGGACCATACATTTATTTCACCCTCGAATATGGGATCTTTTCCCCGGGCCCCGGCACTCACTATAAATGCAGAATCATTACTTATGGCCAGACTCTCAAGAACATGATAATTATCACTAAACTCCATGACCGAACCGGAGAGGGTGTCTATGCAATAAATAATACTGCCGCTGAGCCATTTACCCCTTGTGGCGCCAAGGACGACGTAGGTGTCATCATGACTCAGTATTGCTTCTACTACCTGGTACGGTTCACCATCCTGACCCCGGATAAGATTTTGAATTGATACGTTTTCCCCGGCAGCGAGGGAGAGGTGACAGAAAATAAAAAAATAAAAAAGAGAGTGTTTCCATGTATTCAATTCTTCATCCTTTCTCTATGACCCAGGATCTTCCTGGAACCTACGTTTCACTGTTATTCCGGATACTCTTGTTTCCGGATCATGAAGTAAGGGGAATAAT
>JAFGRV010000601.1 GCA_016934975.1 Spirochaetales bacterium
TGTGTTTCGACTTCGTCGAATTCCAATTGTAGGAAAAAAAGGTGTATTTCGACTTCGTCGAATTCCAATTGTAGGAAAAAAAGGTGTATTTCGACTTCGTCGAATTCTAATTCGAATTAATAAAAGGTGTAGTTTTATCAATTCCGTTTCCATCGGAAACGAAGCCCATGCAGACCGCTGTTGTTTTGTTCCAACCACAGGTGTTTCCCGGGATGCCTTCTCTTCCTCCTCTTGTGGCACCACTGCGACAATTACCTGTTTTTCTTTCCAGCCATCCGGTGCAAGCCAGCATAAATGCTTCTGTTCCTTCCATTTGCCGTGACTGCGAGGGGAATACTCCTTTGTGTGCAAAGGCATCCATAACGCCGGGTGATAGTAAGGCTTATAAAAAATGCAATGCAGCTGGTTTCCTGGCTTCCTCATTTAATTTTTTAGTAAGACTAAATTGAGCGGATAAAACAAAGCAGGTAAAATAATAATGTTAACACCACAGTACCATCCCGGCAGGAAACAATTTTGCTGCTGTCAATATCATTAACTTTCAGATTTACACATTCAAATAACCATCCCCCCCTGAATAAAGAATAAAGAGTCCGGATGATGGCTTTATACGTGAGGTTTTCAGCAGCATCGATGATGCGGGAAATTTCTTGTTTATAACCTTGCTAAAACTACCATACAAAAAGCTGCCCAATATACAGGCAGCTTTTTTTATAAATCATATTTCGCTTAAAATGACGAATCAAAAATTTTAGTCCGGTATCCCTCGCTCCAGCCGGATTCCAGCTTGGATTTGAGATTGGATTCAGAACAATCGAAAATTAATTTCTGGTCCGTGGATCCTAAAAGGAAAACAGCACTCACGTATGATCCATCAACATCCATCTTGTAAAGCCGCCAACCCTGTGTTTTCAGGGAATTGTATACACTTTTGAAATACGAAACCGGATAACCCAGTAACACGTATTGATAATCGGAAATCCCCTGTGTAAATGAAGCATTGACAGTCAGTTTTCCATTAACATAATAGACATCAAACACTTTTACCTTCCAGCCATCCGGATAAATATCATTATACAGATCCTGGAAATCCTTGTAATACCAGCCAAAAACCTCCCAATCCGTGGTCTTTGTTTTCCGCATTGAAAAATTAAAACGAATTTTCCCATTCCAGGTAAATCCATCCACAAGAAAAAGCCGCCATCCATCCTCTCTCAAAGTCTGTAATTCTTGCCAGGCAGAATCGAATTCATAATTAAAAAAATCTTTCTGCGCGGCAGTGCTGGGTTTATAAAAACCACTGTAGATGGTTTTTGTTCCATTACAATCAAAAAACCGGCCTTCCACTCCATACATTCTCCAGCCCTGGTCCCGCAAATCATTATTTTTACTATAGAAAGAGGATAAAGTGTGATTCCAATGAGCAGTTTCTCCATTTGACGCTTTTTCCATCATCACATAATATTTGGGTGACGCGATCCCGAGACACTTATCACGGGTAGAACCTGGCCCGGTTACATCATCCAGACCAGGTCCAAGCAAGATTCCCCCACTGACTGCTTCTCCAATCAGGGGCATCGGATTTACAGGTGATTCTGTATCAGGGATTTCACAACTCATGATAAACAGAAGAATCAATAAACAGGAAATTACACACAATTTTTTCATATTAGTCTCCTTTTTTAATCTTTTTTCTCACATAATCAAATAATTATGTGATTGATGATTGTATGCAGATAATATAGTGTACCATAGATCTCCAATTTGTTAAGTTGAGATATTGTCAATTGTTGTGGATGAGAAATTATCCCTCCGGTAAATTTTTTAGAATACTCTAAAAAATATATAACTTTATGGACCCTCTCAAGGGTTTTTCCCATACACTATCTGTATAACTCAGATATCTTGTTGTCTATCAAATTTGATTCTATTACAAATCAAGCAAAATGTGAATAGTCTGTTAGGCGAATATTGACATTGCAAAAGGTCAAAAAATCGATGTTCGGCGACTCATTAGTTCTTGAGCTTGTCAGCAATACCGCTTGTATGTGGGCACTTTCGGCTGCCCATTTCTTAATTAATTCAATCGTCTGATCTGTTTTAGTATTGAAAGCCATTTGCTCATATCATTAAGGATAAACTTTTTCTTGCCAACTCTTTAGGGATTGTCTTTCCCGCCGGAAAGTTGATAATAGCTTTGGTAGTATTATATCCATCAACGACATTTTTATTGTTTTCCGGCATTTGAGGGCGAACACGCAAGCGAACATTCCATTGTAATCGAACCCTTCATAGAAATATCCTTCCTGTTTCAATACTCCATCCACATTAATCGTTCAAAATTATTAGTGGATAACAAATCAGCTGCTGGTCTTTTTCATCAATGATTCCATCTCCATTCATATCTGCGATTTCCAGGGGCAAGGGATCAGAACCGCTTCCAGCCAGGTATTGAGTTATTAAAAGACAGTCTATAATATCGATAACTCCATCCTGGTTAATATCTCCTTTGAGCAGAGGCCGGGGAGTTGGGTCGGGAGTTGAAATAGTGGTAGAAAGAGGTGTCGGTGTGGGAACGTCTTCGCACAAGGGAAACTCAGGAATTAATCCAACGTAATACTGAGCAATTAACAGAGCGTCAACGATGTCAGTCGTGTCGTCGCAATTTACATTACCTGCCTCCTGGACAAATGGATCAACAGGCATTCCCACATAGAATTGAGCCACCAGTAATGCGTCCACAATATCAATAACGCTGTCAATGTTCACATCACCGTAAAACTCAAAGACAGCAGCGACCGCGTTCCGAATAGTATAGATATCGGGATCAGCCTCAACCGTAATGGGAGAAATCCCCGGATCCAGGGTCTTACAATGAATGTTGATTGGAGTTATGTGCTGATAGAGCTCAATTTTGATAGTGATTTCACCGGGTGAAGAAATGTCCACTGATAAAGACAGATAATCAGTGCCAATATCAACTCCATTTAAGCCTTTTGAAGTATCAACTTCAACCACCGATGGATCATAGGAAACCCTGAAACTTCGCGGTTCAAGAAGATCATCTTCAGTCATATGAACCACACCACAGGTAATGACAAATTCAGATCCAAGGAGATAGCCATTGGAAGTCAAAACATTAACTTCAAATGGTTCCTGTGAAAAAAGCGGTCCATTAAAAAATACAATCACCAATACAATAAATAAGAAAAACCTTTTATTCATACTTGCCTCCCCAAAAAAATTTTGCATTTATAATATTTGCAAAAACCATGCCATTCTTTAAAAATATATTTCCTTTCTTAATAAAGAATTAGCTGACACGATAAATCATATGATGAAACACTATTGCAAAAATGAAAAAGGGTTTGCATATTCGCAATGGGAATATCCGGGTTCATAGTATAAAATAGAGACTTAATTCTCCGGGATTTTTGCACAGTGTTCAACGAGGTTCATTCCATAGGAATCACGAAAATGGAGAACAACTTCTGTAAGGTAATCCGCGAAATCGTCATAATAGTCGGATTTGAGGTTGGTTCCCCCGTTGTCTGAAGAGCAGCCGCTAATAGTCATACAGTGCGGAGGCGAATTGGATAAAGCTTCGGCCTTGAACACTTCTGCTGGTATTCCGGACTTGGCAGCGGAGAGCATCCAACGCTGTCCCGGATCCGCATTCCAGTTGTAAGAACCCCCTTGCGATGGCCTGAATCCTTCCATCTCCTTACCATAGCACATGGAGATTATTTACCGGAATATCATTAAAAAAAGAACCTCTCCATCGGAAACATAAACCTGTTCTCGCAATCAAAATTGTATTTATGCAATCTATTTTTTTTCCTTTTAAAACCGGTATCAAATTTTTTCGAATATCTTCCGTTTATAATAAGAATTACAATAAATTATAATCTGTTACAAAGTGGTATAATTCTTGCAATGTTCACTCTATTAAACAAAAGCATCAAGGAAGTTTTTCCTTGTATGGAAAGGAGCAACAATTGAAAATCTATAAAATCAGCATTCTTTTCTTACTGGTACTGTGTTTCCTGCTTTTTGCATGCAATCCGGATAATACAGACCTCCCGGAATCGGAAGATTACCACAAAGAGGCAGTATCCGATAACGAAGGTGCAAGAGCAGCAGGAAAGTTTCTCTATTTAGTTATTGAACGGATTGTCGAGAAAGATAATCCCGATAATGGAAAGGCAGGTGATTATTATCCGAAAGTTACCATAGGTAATGAAACAAGAACTCATAATTACACTAATAATACGAGGGATATTTCACCTTACTGGATATTTAGTGAACCGATCACAGGTACTGGAAATATTGATGTTGCATTAGAGATTTATGACCATGACCCTAACAATGCCGACGATATTTGTGACATAAATCCGGTGAGAGGTCAAAATGGCCTTTATATGATATATAATCCTAATAATGGTACTTTTACAGAAAGGTTTTCACCCATAACAGGGGTAGAAGGACGGATTAATTTTTCTGAAGGGAGCGGCGATTCTCCCCGCTTATATATATGGTTTCGTTTTTACAGAGCATCCTCGAACTATTATCCGGCCCCGAAAACACATCCCAGTAATCATAAATACCTGGGTAACTATCCAAAGAACCGGGAAAACAGTTTGAGTAAAAATATCCAGGGCGTAACCCATGATGAGAGTAACTGGTTTATTACAAAAACATCAGAGGTATGGAAAATCCCCGTGACCTATGATTTAAAACAGGTAAATAGTCTTGATAGTGCAAATGGTCTTCGCCGTAACAGAGAAAAGATTGATGGTATTAATCATTATGGAGATATATCTTATTACAATGGACATGTTTTTATACCTGGTTATAAAAGTGGTTCAAGTGATCCTTCATATATTCTTGTGTTCCGGGCAAGCGATCTCGGATATGTGGGGAAACAGGAAATACGATTTACGGCTTTGCAGGAAGATGAAACAGAAGAGTATCCCCAATTAGGGCATGTGGCAATAGGTTCGAATGGTCTATTGTATGTATCCCATAAAGAAACATCATTCGAAAATCCTATTATAGTATACAAGATTGATAATATAGCATTGCAAAACGGGGAAGTGAAGTTGAATTACTGGTCTTATATCCAGCTCCGTGATGAATTGGCCGAATACATGAGAATAAACCATTTGCAGGGGAGTGTTGTTTCCCCGGACAATAAGTATCTTTATCTTGTAAGCGGTTATTGTGATGACGAGTATCCCCATGACGGGATCAATGTGTTCTCTATTTATGACGGGATGCGGGTCGCCCGTTCGACCCAGGGGTATGGAAACTTTAATTATCAATTTAAACCCGGGGGGACATACCAGGAAGAGCCGGAGGGTATAACAATCTGGGACTTAGATGACGGCCGGGCACCTGGGATCACGGGATATTTACATGTTCTTATGTTAGATAATGACGGTTCCGTTCTTGATGACGACTTTTATTTTAAACATTACACGGATGGTACTTTGCTCTATAATTCTATAATCATCATCTAACAAGGAGTAATAGATTGTTTTAAATGTTACCACAACATTTTCCATTCCACGCCGTTTACCGGGGCAGGGGAGAATTGAATCATCCGTCAAAGGGTCATTTTTTTCCCCCGGCTCCCTTAAGGTTGGCTGTGATTTTTGATTGATTTTGTTGTACCCGGTTTGACAGGTAGTTTTCTTTTTTTTCTCTAATTCTGAAAATGTGCCACTCCATTCTTTTGCAATGTTAGAACTTAGTTTGCATCCATCCAGTGCAAACACTTCACCGCCGATTAAATCAAGCTGGGTACGCGTAAGGAGATGCCGGACCAAGTCCGGCATGACGCGAGTGGTGTACAATCAAACCTGTTAAATCCAGCATGATTGTTTCAGTATTCTATGGTCTTTCCTTAATAACCCGGTTTTTTCACAGAAATTATATATCTTATATCACTTTTTTATTTTAAACATGTAGACCCAAAGCATAAAACAACCTGTGATTGTGAGAAAAGTGGCAAAACCCGGGCTTGTGAATAATTCTCTACAATTGTAAATATACTTCTTATGAAATATCATGAAACACATGACCATGACAATTGGAAATCCCGTTCCGATTATTAAATCAGACAAATTATTTGAATTGTCGGGATAAATAATTAACACATAAGATAAATCATATATTGTAGGTCAGAAATCCGGGGTAAGACAAAAATCCGTATTTGTATAACAATAAATCATTGAATGCAGTGGTGAATAGTGACCATATCGATTGTTAATTAACATTAATTAA
>JAFGRV010000602.1 GCA_016934975.1 Spirochaetales bacterium
AACCGGATTGTTAAAACAGCAGCCCAGACATACTTTTTTGAATCAGGAGAACATCGCGTCGGCAGCCTGGCTTTGGCATACTATGAAGCTATAGCTAAAGGCGGAGTTAGCTCTATTATTGTGGAAACGCCTGCAATGGAATGGCCTTTGCTTGAAGAAGGAGACCGTCGATTTCGCGTTGATAATGACAAGTATATTAAAGACATCGAGCAATTGGCCAAGGTGATTCACAAACATGATTGCCGGGCTTTTATGCAATTTTATCATCGCGGTCCGTGGGGGAAGGAATATAATTTCATAGCTCCGCGGCTGGCCGCTTCATCTGTTAGCTTTAAATCGGACTATGATGTTCACGAGGAAGAACCGCCCAGGTCATTAACCATTGCCGAGATTGAAGAGGTTATCGACAGGTTCGCGAGCGGCGCGGTGCGTATTGCCAAGGCCGGATTCGACGGGCTCGAGATAAACGCCGGAGCGGATCATATATTTCATTCTTTTATATCCCGTTTCTGGAACAGGCGTACGGATGAGTACGGCCCTCAGACAATGGAAAACAGAATGAGGTTTATTGTTAATACTGTTAAGGAAATTAAGAAGAGGGTCGGCCAGGATTTCCCGGTTCAGATACTCATGAATGCGTTTGAATTCGGAGTCGGTGATCAGGGTATAACCTTTGAGGAAGGAAAAGAGATAGCAAAAATATACGAGGAGATCGGAGTTGACTCTCTGCATGTCAGGACGCATATGGTAGGGCATCACCAGGGCTCTTATAACCAGGAGGTGCTTTTTTATCCGGAACTTTTTATGCCGAAGAAAGACTTACCAAAGGAAATGGAATGGAGCAAGACAGGAGCCCTTTTCAACGTTCCTGCCGCCGCGTTTATTAAAAAACATGTTTCCATACCGATCATGACTACCAGCGGATTCGATGCCGATTCCGGAGAAATGGTTCTTCGAAAAGGCCAGGCTGATCTGATTGGCATAAACAGACGTATTTTCGCTGATCCGGAGTATCCAAATAAAGTAAAAGAAGGCCGTTTAGAAGATATAGCTCCTTGTACACATTGTGGAAACTGCGCCAGTTTATATAATACGCCCAGGCAATGCCGTATCAATCCATCTTTCGGTACTGATAAATATGAAGTTGAGAAAGCTGATAAAAAGAAAAAGGTAATTGTAGTAGGTGGAGGACCTGCTGGTATGGAGGCAGCCAGGATAGCAGCTATGAGAGGGCATGATGTAACTCTATATGAGTATGGACATTATTTAGGAGGCTCCTTGCCTTTGGCTGCAACAATAAAAGGGGTTGAGATTGAGGATCTTCCTTTGATTGTAAAGTTTTTTAAGACCCAGTTAAAAAAGCTGGGAGTCAAAGTAAAGATGCCTAAAGAGTTTAATCCTTCTGAAATAATTGAAGAGAAACCTGATACGGTAGTCATAGCTACCGGCGGATTGCCTACGCTTCCGGATGTGCCGGGGATTGATAATCCGAAGGTTTTAAAAAATACGGATTTATACGGCGTATCAAAATTCTTTTTAAGATTTTTTAGCCCACGATTTCTTAATTGGATAACAAAAATATGGTTACCCTCGGGCTGGAAACTCTGGAAACCAATAGGAAAAAGAATCGTAATTATCGGCGGAGCGATACAAGGTAGCGAGGGTGGAGAGTTTTTCGTTAAAACAGGCAGAAAGGTGACAATAGTGGATACAGAAGAGGAATTAGGAGATATGCTTACACCGGAAAGGAAGAATCGTTTATTTATCTGGTTCAAAAAGAAGGGTGTTGAGCTATTATCAGGGGTTAAACTAGTTGAAATTAATGATAAAGGATTGAAAATCATTACTAAGGATGGCGAGGAAAGAACATTAGAAGCTGATACAATTATTCCACTTTTACCTTATAGTCGGAATATGAATTTATTCAACACTTTAAAGGGAAAAGTTCCGGAAATCTATTCAGCAGGTGATTGTGATGATCCGAGAATAATCCCTGATGCTGTTGCTGCAGGATGGAAAATCGGCAACATGATATAACCAATTCTTGATTCAACTTTATCTAAATTTAACGGAATTTCGGGATTTTGACTGTTGAGAACAGTCATCCCGAAATTTTTGTCTAATATTTATATTTGCTTATGGAGCGTGTTTTATGTCTAAATTAGTATCGGTGGAAGAGGCCGTCGATCTTATAAAAGAGGATATGACTATCATGGTCGGCGGCTTTATGGGCTGCGGAAATCCTCATAAAATTATTGATGTGTTAATAAAAAAAGGGACAAAAAATTTAACGATGATCTGTAATGATGCGTCCTGGCCCGGTTATGGTGTCGGGAAGCTCGTTACAAATAGACAGCTTAAAAAATTGATTGCGTCTCACATTGGATTGAATCCTGAAGTTGCACAACAAATGGCGGAAGGAAGTCTGAAAGTTGAGCTTATTCCCCAGGGGACCCTGGCTGAACGTATAAGGTGCGGGGGGAATGGAACCGGCGGTTTTTTAACACCTACTGGAATCGGCACAGTAGTTGAAGAGGGAAAGCAAAAAATAACTATTAATGGTATTGAGTATTTGCTTGAACTTCCGATGAGAGCGGATATCGCACTTATTGCCGGTTATAAAGTCGATAAAAATGGAAATGTTTGGTATAAAGGCAATACGCGTAATTTTAATGTGGTAATGGCTACTGCGGCTAATTTGGTAATCGCTGAAGGGGATCATATTTGTGAGATAGGTGATATCGAACCGGAAAATGTTGTCACCCCAAGTATTTTTGTTGACTATGTAGTTGAAAGAGGTGCTGCCTAATGGAAAATGTAAAAGAATTTATTGCTGCAAGGGTAGCGAAAGAGCTTAAAGACGGGGATGTGGTAAATCTCGGTATTGGTCTGCCTACAATGGTCCCGAATTTTATTCCTAAAGGAATAAACATTATTCTGCAATCTGAAAATGGTATTATCGGAACCGGCCCGAGACCTGAAAAAGGAATGGAGGATATGTGCATTGTGGACGCCGGCGGCCAGCCTGTGTCGATTTTAACAGGCGGTGCTTATATTGATAGTTCGGTTTCTTTTGGTATTATAAGGGGCGGACATATCGATGTTACTGTACTGGGTTCGCTGGAAGTCGACCAGGAAGGTAATATATCCAACTGGATAATACCCGGAAAAAAAATCCCTGGAATGGGCGGAGCAATGGATCTTGTTGTCGGGGCTAAAAAAGTCATTGTAGCAATGGAACATACAAATAAGGGGAAGCATAAGATATTAAAAAAATGCCAGCTTCCCTTTACTGCTGTTAATGTCGTGGATATGATTGTTACCGAGATGGGTGTAATGGCGGTTACTGATGCCGGCCTGGAGCTTATCGAGTACAATCCTGAGTATACTTTAGAAGAAATTCAAAACGCGACAGGTGCAGAACTGATAATTAAGGCCGGCATTAAAGAAGTAGCAGTCTGAGCTTATATCTTGAATTACTATATAACTGTACTTCCTAATTATTTTATAAGGAAGTATAGTTTCAAGCCTATAATCACTCAATTAAAATTAAATAAATATTATAAGGAGCGATTAATGAAAAAAAGAGAAGTTAAGGATGTTAAACCTTACAAGGCACCTGGGCATTTTGACATGACAGCACTGAAACTGCACGGGAAAGAGGAATCCGGGGCAAAAAAATTCTGGATGGGCCTTTCTCATTTTTTACCCGGCGGCGGTGCTGAGTACGATGAATCCTCCACTGAGAAGATCTATTTTGTTCTTGAGGGTCAGGTTACTATTGTTACGAAAGACAAGGAAAAAATAGTACTGAATGCTACTGACTCAATTCATATTGGACCGAATGAGGGAAGGTCTATTATTAATGAGACAAATAAGCCTGCAAGTATGCTTGTTGTGATCAATTATCCTGACGCGTAATAACGTTTTTACGGATAGTTAATTCCGGTAATAGCTGTTTTTATTCTCCGGATGCTTTTTATACCGGTTTTTTTAGTAACTGCTATTATTTTCTATCAATAATTCGATTATCCATTCCGGATAGTAGTGGATAAATTATTCTCTACTGACAATTATTTAATATAAGAATAGTCCCCGGGATGGATAATTATCATCAATAAAAATCTACATACCACTACCGCTATACAAATTTTATAATCCTTTTATTAATTTATAA
>JAFGRV010000603.1 GCA_016934975.1 Spirochaetales bacterium
CATACACTTTTTCTTATTAAAAAAAGGTATGAGAGATTCAATATCATCGTATATTTTCATATCAATAAGGGTATCAGCAATATCACCGGCATTATTTATATTTTGTTCCGACAACCTTGCCGTCACGGACCTTTTTATTTCCCGTTCTTCACGGGAAGATAAACTATGGTCAATTTTTAATGATTTTTTCAATAACATATTAAAAAACATTTTGTTCTCCCCGGAAAGTGTGCTCAAAAAATCAGGGAGCTCCGATAACGTATTCCCCAGTATTTTTGACATACTTCCTATGGATGAATGAATTGCTCCCAAAGGAGTATTTATCTCATGAGCAATACCCGCGACAAGCTGACCTAAGGCAGCCATCTTTTCGGAGATAATCAGGTGGTTTTGAGTTTCTTTAAGATTTTTTAGCGCAATGGAGAGTTCTTTTGTCCGTTCCTGGACACGGAGCTCTAAATTTTCCTGATATTTTTGAACTTTATTTATATTTTCACGTATGACATCACGCATATGCGCGAAACTTCTTGCCAAATCACCCAATTCATCCGGACGGGAGACGTCTATGGGAGCATCGAAATCACCGCCGGCGATCATAGTAAAGGTGTGGGATAAGCTTTTTATAGGTTTGACGATCGAATGGGAAATAAAAAATGATACAAAAAGGGCGATTCCGACAAAAATAATCATGGCCCCGTGTATAATGAAAATCATATTAATTCTATCCCTGTTCATGCGGTCGGACGAGAGTTCCACACAGACAAATCCCTTGACCCCGGCCATGACAGGGTATAAAAAATGAAGCACCTTATTCGACCCTGATTTTTCCCATCTGAATTCTTTTACACGTTGATGAGGAGATTGCCCCTTTCTCATCTTATGATTACTACTCTCGATTATGACACCGTCATTATTCATGATATATACATCAACAACATCTTTTTCCTCGGTAATTGCATTTATTACATCAATAAGATCAAAATCACTGTTTTCCAGAATCGGTTTTTCCGCCATCCGGGCAGTTTGCTTTGCCAGCAATTCACCCCGGAGGAGAAACTCTTCAAACGTAATTTTATGTTGATACATACGAAAGATAAGGGAAATGATAATCATTATAATACATAAAGGAATGAGTATGAGTATAACGATACGGCTGTAAAAACTTTTTGATCGTTTCTTCTTCACGTATGCTATTATTCCGCCCCCTGTATTTAAATCATACTATATTTATGAGTATCTGCAAGGAATATATGAGGTTCAACCTTAAAATAATCACCTTTTTAGAGGTTAAAACCCTTACGACAATTGTCATGATACCTCCTGATTCCGATTTATTGATTGTGCGGGCATTCTCATGCTGTATTGAGTATACATCTGCAGTATCTTCCGGCATAGAAAACCAAACCGCAATGTTATTTTCGGGACTTTCCAACACAAAAAAATCTTTTTTTGATACGCAAGAGAATTGAAATAATAAATTGACCGCTCTCCTTGACTTCAGGGAGAAATATACCTATTTTGTTAGTAGTGTATCACTCATAGTGATATCATGCAAATATCCTATGTTTTTCTTCAATTTTTATCCCTGGATTTGCAGAAAATACTTGATTTTTTTTTCTTACATGTTATACTTCAGGGAGCGTAATTATAAGATACCTCCCGAATTGTTTTATCTATAAAATTATTATTTAAGTATTGTTGTGTGTTTTGTAGATATCTTTTATGTAATACTTAATGCGGGTAATTTTATAAGCATGAGAATAAAATTTATGAATAGTTGGATAATAAAATGAAATTTCTAATTGTCGATGATTCCCGGATCATGAGGAATATTATCAAGGATGTCATAGACCGAATGAAGCTTGAAAATATTGAATTTAGAGAAGCTCAGGACGGAATCGAGGCATTCAGAATGTTAGTAGAAAATGATATCGATATTCTTTTCCTGGATTGGAACATGCCCCATGTCAATGGTCTTGAACTTGTGGTACAACTCAGAGCTAACGAAAAGTACAAGAATCTCCCAATAATAATGATTACTTCCGAGGCATCTAAATATAATGTGATTGAAGCAATCAAAGAAGGTGTCGATGATTATATCATTAAACCGATCGATGAAGTTATATTTATCAAAAAGCTTCAAAGACTTTTTAAAAAGTTAAATATGTGAGTATAGGTACTGTATGGAAATAAAATATATTAACCCGTTTATCGAAGCTACAAAAGGTGTGTTCCATAATTTTTTCAAAGAGAAACCCCGTGTCAAAACGCCGTATCTCATCAGCAAAGAAGAACCACACCAATGGGATATATCCGCGATGATAGGAATCGCCGGAGAAACCAGAGGGGCGATTGTTATAAGTTTCAGAAAAATCCTTGCTACCTACCTCACCTCTCTCCTGGTATATCGCGAAGTCAAGGAGATTGATGATGATGTTGTCGATACCCTTGGAGAAATGGTTAATATTATCGCGGGAAATGCAAAAAAAGGACTCGAAGAATTCATGTTGGTTATTTCTCTTCCAACGATTGTTACCGGTGTGAACCATGAAATAAGATGGCCTGGCAGGAATATTCCTATAATCGGTATTCCTTTTCATTCCTCACACGGAGACTTTATACTCTCCGTAGGTCTGGAAAATATAATTTAGGCGGTCTTTCAACACCCGGGACAGCACGGATCGTCAAAACCCGGCTGTGGTGGCGGCAAACTCAGAGAAGTGAGTTTATGGCCACGTGAGAAGAAGTTTTATATTAGTTTGAAGGATAGGTGCATGTCATTAAAAAGTGTTACCCTGAATATCACAACAAGCGGAACTTTCGATTCTCTTCTCATCGAAGATAGAAGCCGGCTGATATTCTTAAACAGCCTTATTATAATAAGCGACCTTATCTTACTCGTCTTCAGCTTCAGTGCATTAAAAGAAATGAACATGGTCCTCCTCATAGCGAATTCTTCCGCTTTTACCTTCATCCTCTTTCTTTTTATATTTCTGCGTTCAACAAAGTTAATAACTCCAACCAGTCACGCGTTTTGTGTCGTCGGTTTTCTTTTATTCTTATACCTTGGTATTTCCGGCGGAAGCGATAATTCAGGGGTTTTGTGGATACTTTCTTATCCCCTTATTACTATCTTCCTTCTGAGACTCCGGGTAGGTTCCGTATATTCGGTACTTTTCATATGTGCCGTGGCTCTTTTTATCATAATGCCTCAGTTACCCAGCGCGGCATATTCCTTTTCTTTTAAAATGAGAATTATCGGCTCTTATATTCTGATGCTCGGATTTTCAATAATGTACGAGTTAACAAGAGAAACAATGCATAAAAAAATCGAGCAAACAAGTCTGGATCTGCTCAATGAAAAGAAACAGAGAGATAATCTTTTTAATAATGTACGAGAAGGAATTTTCCTCCTCGACAAAAATCTCAAAGTCAATGAAAATTATTCCAAAGCCCTGGAAGATATCCTCTCTCAAAGTGAACCGGGAAATAAAAATTTTCTGGAAATCCTGAAAGACAGGGTACCCAAAAAAATGATTTCCACAACCGAGGACTACTTTAACATGTTTTTCGACCCGGGGAAAGACGATGAACTCCTGGAAGAAATAAATCCCCTTAAAAGAGTCGAGTATAACGTACTTAAAAAGAATGGTAATTTTAAAACCAAGCAGCTGGAATTTTCAGTGAACAGAATATCAGATGAAAAAGGCAATATTTACATCCTTTCTACCGTACGAGATATTACGGAAGCCGTAGAGTTATCACAAAAGCTGAAAAAAGCAAAGGACGAAACAGAAAGGCAAATGGAAACGATTTTCCAGGTAATAAATGTAAATCCCGTGCTCCTCGATGACTTTATTGCAGAAACTGAAGTTGAGATCAAGAAAATAAACAAGATTTTAAAGTCTGATAATAAAAACCACGCAAAAATCTTTGCCAACATCTACCAATCGATACATGCTATTAAAGGAAATGCCATATTATTGGGCTTAAACAACTTTGTTAAAAAACTTCATACGATAGAAGATGAGATAAATACACTCAATAAAAAAAATATAGTGTACAACGATATATTAAAACTCATAATAAAGCTTTCCGGAGTTCAATCGGAAATAGCTAATATCAAAGAATCAATCAAAAAAGTGTTATCCTTCCAGGCAAGCAGAAAGTCCGGGGATCAAAATAAAAGAGATCTATTCATTAGTGCAATTAAGCGAGTAGTTGAGACAACGAGCAGTGCACTGAAAAAGGAGGCTATATTAGATACAGATAATTTCGATTGTACGTTAATTTCCGATAATAACATGAAAGTTATGAAAGATGTATTTATTCAATTGGCGCGAAATGCCGTTTCACACGGCATCGAATCTCCCAAAGAAAGAATTAAAAAGAAAAAAGAAAAAAGCGGAAAAATCTATCTGTCGAGCAGCAGAAAAGGGGAAAATATCGAGTTCAAGTTCGGTGACGATGGCAAGGGAATCGATATGGAAAGAATCCGGGAAAAAGCCAAGAGTCATAAAGGCATAGCGCTTTCGGATGTCGATAATTTTGATGAAAAGCAGCTTATCAGGCTGATATTTCACCCCGGATTCTCCACAGCAGATAATCCGAATATATCCTTCGGGAGAGGAGTAGGTATGAATGTTGTTCTCTCGAAAGTCAAAAGCATAGGAGGGAAAATTAAAATTAAAACGAGTATGGATAAAGGGAGTGAGTTCACAATAATAATTCCGGATACAAATACAAAAATGAATATTCAAAAGGGATAAGAGGATAATAATCTTTCTCATTATTTCATTTGAATAAAAAACAAATCTAATGATATAGGATGTTATATGGTGAAAGAATATGAAGAAATCGTTCTAAATTTTAATAACAGCAGGGGTAATTCGATATATTCGATATATTCGTTTATAAAAGGTAAAAGACCCCTCGTGATCATCACACCCCAATACGAGAAAACAACCAAAAACAATCTGATCCCCATGCTCTACTTAATTAACAATGGTTTCAATGTATTCCGATATGATAATACATTTCATAAAGGAAACAGCTACGGGAATTTTGAACAGTTCACCCTGGGGAGTTCACTGGACGACCTCGAAGCCGTGAGCAGATTTATCAAGAATGATGAACGGATCAATACCGATTACGGCGTCGCCCTTTTAGGAATCAGCATTTCCAGCAGAACCGCTTTTAAGTTTCTGTCCGGACATCACAATTATTATGATATCTTTTTATCTCTTGTCGGTGTTGTGGACATGCAGTCTACACTCAAAGCCATAACCCACATTGATCTCGTTCAGGAAACTATAGATAATCCACGGAAAAAATGGGGTCTGCGAAAAGTAATCAACTATGAGATAGATTACGACAACTTTCTAAAAAATTGCATAGGGGAGAACTATCACAACCTGCAGTCAACAAAGAATGATGTTGATAAAATTAAAACAAATACATATCTTCTTGCCGCGGAACAAGATCCCTGGATCAATTTTGAAGACTGTACAATTCCCTTTAGAGATAACAGCACTATTTTAAAAGAGGTTTACAAGATTCCTCATGCGGATCATTTATTGTATAAGAATCCGGAAGCCGTAAAAAATGCCATAAATAAAATTGTTAAAATCTTATCCCGGTGCTTCTATTCCCAGGAGATCCCTGTTGATGAGATAAACAGCCCCAGTGAATCCGATCTGATCCGGGTCCATAAACTGGAGTGTAAAAAAAAGAGAAAATATCAAATGGTGTCCTGTTTATAAAATTTCACCGCAAAACAGGTCTTGTTCCATTTTCGTCCTGAACTGGCTTGTATAGAGTGTATAATAATGCCCTTTTAAGGCGAGAAGTTCTCTATGTGTTCCCATCTCAATAATCTCACCATTATCAATATATACAATTCTATGTGCATTCCTGATAGTAGAAAGTCTGTGGGCAATAATAAAGGCTGTAACATCTTTAAGTAATTCTTCAATACCTTTTTGAATAAGAGACTCGGTAATCGTATCAATTGAACTCGTCGCCTCATCCATGATAATAATTTCCGGCCGGGCGAGTACCGCCCTCGCAAGGCTTATAAGTTGTTTCTGACCAAAGGAAAGCAGCACCCCGCCTTCTCCGGTTTCCGACAAATATCCGTC
>JAFGRV010000604.1 GCA_016934975.1 Spirochaetales bacterium
AAGGTTAAGGTTAAGGTCAAGGTTAAGGTTAAGGTTAAGGTCAAGGTTAAGGTTAAGGTTAAGGTCAAGGTCAAGGTCAAGGCCAAGGTCAAGGTCAAGGTCAAGGTCAAGTATATGGGGAAGAGATACATCCATATAGAAGAATGATTTTAATAATAAAATTTTATTATTAAAATCGAATTTTTGTATGTCAGGACACATATTTTCATTTATTAATGAATAAAGATTAATGACCCCGGGTTCTTCCAATCCCTGTGAAAATTTTTCTCTTAATAAAGGCGCATTTATGCTTGTAAGCAACTGCTTTTTTATTACGTTCCTGTCATCTGCCATTTTTATGAGAGAGGAAAGAAATTTTTTATAAAAATCCGATAGGATTTGCTCAATCCCCCCGGTCACCTTTCTGGTAAACCCCTTGCGGTCTGCTTTAAGCCCCGGGGTTGTCCTTCCCCGGTAATCGATCCACAACACAGCCCCCATATGAACAAAAAATAAAAGCGTAACAAGTGGAAAATTCTCCCAGTTATCCACATGCATGCTATTAATCATGGGAAAAAACCGGCGTTTTTTCGGCAATTGGGGTTCAATAAAGGCATTATATTCATACTGCCGGAGAAATTCCCCCTCTCTCTCCGCGAAAAGATCAGCCTCTTTCCCTTCGGACGATGCCATGGCAAGGCGGACCCGGCTCCCTGTTGTCTCATCCGTCCAGTCAATAAATGCCCATCCGGGGGTTCCCGCGGCCTTTTCCGGGATACCCCATTCTCTTAATTTTCCTTTGAGCTTGTTTTCATCAATAGAGAGGAGATGATCAAAGTGAAACCGGTGGTCCAGTACAGGAAGAGTACCGGGGAATACAATTGGATACATCGGCCATATGAGGGTTTTATAAATTTCCAGGGGAATATGAATGCTCCCGGCGGGAATTTCAGGGATTTTATCTTTTTCACCTCTACCATAAAAATGATATTTCAAGCGGGCGATAAGGGGCTCCTTCTCTTCGGTAAAGAAGCGGTACTCCTTTTTTAAAAAGAGTGTTACCTTAGTGCCGCAGGTGGTGCGGGTCCCTTCTTTAAGCCAGAAAAGGCTCCCGGGACCGCAGATGATTATGTCGTAGGGCCAAAGCAGGTCTTCATGTATGTGAAGGTCCCGCGCGCCGTCCATCATGGGGCAGGTTTTTACCTCTATCCGGTCGGCGATCATGAAGCAGGAAAGAATCCCGATCCCGAATTTTGAGACCGGGGTGGAGGTTTTCACGGGATTCCTACTCTGCCGGAGGAGTTCCTTCAGTTTTTCCCTGTCACTTCTGTACCCGGGGGAATTGTAATAACTTTTCCCGATCTGAGTAAAATACTGTTCAATGACTTCCCTTGTCATCCCCGTCCCGTTATCGGAGACGGAAATCCATAATTCACCGGTTTCCTTATCCTCGCCCCAGTCAACTTCCACATGGCGTGTTTCCCCGGCAGCAATATCGATGGTATTTACCGGCCGGAACCGTTTGTCCCGGGGAATCCGGGAATGCAAGTCCCGGAGCTGGAGGGCGTCGAGGCTGTTCTGGATCAATTCCCGCAGGCATAATTCCGGTTCCCCGTATAATTCCTGGCCCATGAGTATCTGAAAAATCTCATCCTGGTCCAGTTCAAAACAGATATCATGATAGAGGTACTTTTCTTTGTCCCGGTCATCCCGTTCCTCCTTGATTTCCGCGCAGGCAGAGGCGGGAAGGTTCAGGAGATACTTCTCTTTTCCGTCAAAAGGGGCGGTATACATGGCGGTCCGGATTTCCGTGATCTGGGCGTTTACCTGTTTTACATGGTCCAGGATCATTTTGTGGATAATCGGGCTGGGACAGGAGTGGGAAACAAAGGTCAGATCAAATTCCTCTTTTTCTTTATTGTAGCAAAAGTTGATACAATCGACACTTAAATGTTTTTCCCAGTGGGCTTTGCTTACCTGGTCGGTGATGCCGATATGGCGGTAGATCACCGGCGGGGTGTGGCTCGCGTCACAATCCAGGAGGTCTGCCAGGTGAAGGAGCCAGGAGACATACGCGAAATTGACAGGACCGTCCGCGGTGCTCATTTCATACACATCACTGAGGGTACGGTTCCTTCGTTTCATTTCCTTCTCTATCCAGTTCATGGCCTGGCCGTGACTCACATCGAGGAGGCATAAAAGGGATTTATAAGAAAGACCGTGATAGGTAAAGGAGATATCTTCATCTGCCTCGAAAGCGGTGAGCCATGTATTAATACAATTGTAGCCCCGTCCGGTGTGGCTGTGGGTGGACCGGATATAATCCCCCAGGAGCCGTTCCCTGAGTGCGTCGATACGCCATTTCACATCCTCCTGTTTTTCCGGGGCTGATGCGGCACTGCGTGTTTCCAGGTGTACCGGAGCTTCCCCGTACTGCTTCTGCTCCATGCAAAAACCTTGAAACTTCGCGTGCTCTTCACACCCCTCGTGGGGCCCCTGCCCCAGGATTTTCCTCTTTTCCTCTTCGGAAATGACCATGGCAAGATCATGGGTAAAGGCGGCAAAGATCCCCAGGGCGCATTCCAGGGCGCTCATGCTGGCGAGGGTCGGTTCCGGCACCAGTTGCTCCATAAACGCGAGGACATTATAAAAGTGGGTCTCATTATGCAAGGTATAGTGTGGAAGGATCTTCACAATGTGACTGCTGATTTCCGATGCCTTGCCTGCAACTGTCTCGACTGTGCGTATCAGGGTCTCCAGTTCCTTTTTTAATGGGGTGTTTTCATGTTCCTTCCGGATTTCCTCTTTTAACCGCCGGTAAAAAAGGCTTACTTTACCGGGCGGTGATTTTCCTGCTTCTTTTTCCAGCCATCCGGCGCAAGCCTCCATAAATGCTCGTGTTCCTTCCATTTTCTACGATTCTTTCATGTAGTAATATTTCCTACAGCATTGAAATTATTGACCGGGGGAGTTCTGCACGTAGAGACACGAGAAAGAAAAAAATAGTAAATTATGCTGTAATCGCTTTCTATAAAAAAAAGGGGTAAGCTCTTGAGAGTACTCGATTCCTGCATTTGACCTTGCGGCCAATGAACGTACAACGCGTGTGTATTTCATGGTTTTCCACCAGGAAATACACTACTAGCAGTGCAGTATTTGCTGTGGCCCCAATCCGATTAGTAGATAATGTAACAACAATCCCCACCTCTGGTGGGGATTGTGGATTAAAGTCTTTACGTCTATGAGCGATTTACGGTCACATCGTATTCGGAAAAAAATGCCATTTTCAAGTTATCAATTTATATACACTCTACACATTATCAAATTCTTTAAAAGCCAAAGCAGGTTGTCGTTATCTTATATCAATAGGATCTTTCGGATCAAAAGGTATGAGAGTTTTATTTGGTAGTATAGTGGTAGTGGGAGTGGGTGTAGGAGTAGAAGGAGGAGTTGGTGTAGTACTTGGACCTTCCAGATAGATTAAACTGGCTACTGCAGTCCAGGGGTTGTCTGCTGCTATTGACACTTTATAGTAATTTCCCGGTGATAGCGTAAAACCTTTTCGGGAACAAAAGGTTCTTAAATTAAAATCTTCCCAGACAACCAAACGCTCCTTATCGTATTCTGATAACCACTCCCCACAATAATTACCGTATGTATTCCACCATTGGTCAGCTAAATCTACAGAAACCCAATAATTATAACTGTGATTTGCTTCTCCTTCAAGAAGAATCTGCCCATTCGGAGGAATAGTAACCAGACCGGAAGTATTTCCATTGATTGCAAAATAGTTAATTTTAGGCGAAAGATCTAATGATGATCTTACAATCCTTACTTCAATTCCACATAAATTTTTTCTCCCGACTTCGATGCCTAAAAATTTTTTAGGCACATAGGCTAACCCGCCATCTTTTTCCCAGGAAGACCATGATCCACCATTAAAAAAGTTGCTAAATTCTTTTACCCGATAATAAATATGATAATCATGATTATAGATATTAGAAATGTTTGGTGCAAATAACATACGAATCCTAAGCGCATCAATAGGACTGTTACCGTCTCTTATAAATGCACTGCCTGAAGTCCACCCACTATTTTTACTATTAGAATAAGCAATATATTCACAGATAAATTCCGATGATCCATTAATTGAAACAGAAAAACTATACATAGTCTCATCATTTCTAACAATAGCAGGGTAACCTTTTGCTCCACCATCACTCCAGGTGCCAGATTCATGATAGACAAGATATCTTGCATACATATAATTGGATCCGTTTACTACAGACCTGGTTAATTCATCAAAATCATTCTTTTGATTTTCATAACCCTGTTCTAATTGACATCCAAAAAATACAAATAATAATACGATTAATACAG
>JAFGRV010000605.1 GCA_016934975.1 Spirochaetales bacterium
GATATAATTGTATGGAAAATGAATATATACTTGATGTACAGAATCTAACAAAAACGTTTCCCGGGGTGAAAGCCCTTGAGAATGTCAACTTTAAGGTCAAAAAAGGTGAAATTCATTGTCTTTGCGGTGAAAACGGCGCTGGGAAATCAACCTTGATGAATGTGATAAGCGGTGTTTATCCCCATGGCAGTTACGAAGGGAGCGTTTTTTTTCATGGGAAAGAAACAAAATATAAAAGTGTAAAGGATTCTGAAACCGATAACATTGGGATACTTCATCAGGAATTGGCATTAAGTCCATATTTATCTATTTATGAGAATATTTTCCTCGGACATACCAAAACCAGGTTTGGTATTATTAACTGGTCCAAACTGATCGTTGATTCAAAACCCTATATCAAACGAGTCGGCCTTAATGAAGATCCCGATACCATTGTCAGCAAACTGGGGGTTGGCAAGCAGCAATTGATTGAATTAGCCCGGGCTCTGTCGAAAAAAGTGGAATTATTAATCCTTGATGAACCGACCTCATCACTTAATGATAATGAAAGTGAAGACCTCCTGAAATTAATCCTCGATTTAAAAAGGGAAGGTATTACTTGTATTATGATTTCTCATAAATTGAATGAGATTCTGGAAATCGCAGATACAATAACAATATTGAGGGATGGTAAAACAATTAATACCTATGAAAACGGTGAAGGAAATGTCACGGAGGCTCAATTAATCAAAGATATGGTGGGGCGAGATATAACCCACCGCTTCCCGGAAAAAAAGCATGAAATAAGTGATGAAATTATATTTGAAGTAAAGAATTGGAACGTATATCATCCGGATTTTCATGATCTTGCTCTTGTAAAGGATGCCTCGTTTTATTTAAAGAAAGGTGAAATTCTTGCTTTCTGCGGGCCCATGGGCGCCGGGCGGACAGAACTGATGATGAGTGTGTTCGGAAAATCATACGGATCAAAAAGTACCGGTTCGATTTATGTCAATGGTGAAGAGAGACATTTTCATACTGCAAAGGATGCCATCGATGCCGGTCTGGGGTATATTTCCGAAGACAGGAAAGATCTGGGGCTTATTCTCATACAGGACGTTAAATCAAATATTACCAATTCGAGTCTCGATAAAATTTCCAAATACGGAATTTTAGATAAACATTTTGAGATTAGTGAAGCTGAAAAATATGTAAAAATGCTCAATATAAAAACCCCATCTATCGATCAGATCGTGAGAAACTTGAGTGGGGGAAACCAGCAGAAAGTGGTAATAAGCAGATGTCTCATGGCCGACCCCTCAATCTTTATTATTGATGAGCCGACCCGGGGAATAGATGTCGGTGCAAAATATGAAATATATTGCCTCTTAAATGATCTTGTCAGCCAGGGCAAAAGTATTATCATGATTTCCTCGGAAATGCCGGAGGCCATTGGGATGGCGGACAGGATATATGTCATGAATGAGGGAAGAATAAAAGGTGAATTATCCAGGGAAGATGCTTCTCAGGAAAAAATAATGACGATGGCATTACGTAAAATTCAGGAGAAATAAATGGTAGAAGGAAAAAAACAAAGTGTTATTTCCGATTTTTTGGAAATAGCCAAGACAAATATGCGAAAATACTCCATGTTTCTGATACTCGGGTTCATTATGCTGTTTTTTGCTATCACCACCAATGGTGTCAGTTTGAATCCCCGGAATTTCACATTTATCCTTATTCAAAACAGTTATATACTCATACTTGCAGCCGGGATGGTATTGGTTATTATTGTCGGTAATATAGACCTTTCAGTTGGTTCGGTTGCAGCATTTACAGGTGCCATATCCGCGATCCTTTTCAACTCAGGAGTTCCTTTTCCCCTCACCGTATTGATTACCATCGGGATTGGTCTTGTCATCGGTGCGTATCAAGGTTTCTGGATCGCCTACCAGAAAATTCCTGCATTTATTGTGACACTTTCAGGTTACCTGCTTTTTCGCGGATTAACGTATATGATTACCAATGTCACACCGATAACTCCGCGTACTGATATCTTTAAAATTCTTGCATCCGGTACCATAGAAATAACAAAAATTGTAATGCAAAATGGTGAGGAAGTTGTTGTGACATTACCCATTACCTATATAATACCAATTGTATTGGGAATCCTTGTTGCTGTTTTTATTATATTCATTAGTTTTAATACCAGAAGAAGCAGGATAAAAAACGGTTTTAATACTCTTCCCGTCAGTTATTTTATTATTAAACTGGTCTTTCTTGCGGGAATAGTAATACTATTGTGTGTTCAGTTTGCTCAATACCGGGGACTTCCTTATATTTTTTTAATACTCGGATTAACGGTTGCGATATTCTCTTTTATTACGAAAAATACTGTTTTCGGCAGATATATCTATGCTGTCGGAGGAAATTCAAAATCGGCGAAACTCTCCGGTATAAATTCCGAAAAAATTGTTTTTCTTGTTCATACAATCATGGGTGGACTCTGTGGTCTTTCCGGGATTATATTTACGGGATTTATGAATTCAGCCCTGCCTGATGCCGGTTTCCTCTTTGAACTTGATGCGATTGCAGCCTGTTTTATCGGCGGCGCATCTGCTTCCGGCGGTATCGGTACTATCGTTGGTGCGATCATGGGAGGGCTTGTCATGGGGATCATCAATAATGGTATGTCTCTTATGAACCTGGGAGCGAAGGACCAGTATGTCGTTAAAGGCGTTGTATTACTCCTGGCAGTATGGTACGATGTTTATACCCGGAAGAAATCAGGGTTAAGCTGAAAAACCGGGAAACCGAATAGTTCTCACCTTAACTCTATACTCTTACGTGAATACTCTGCGTAACAATGGCAGCTTAATCTTTATCGCATTTTCCGGGCATAATTCCTGACAGCAATAACAGCGTATACACCGGTCATATTTATACGTCGGAGAATTTGTTTTATCTCCGTCATGCCAATTTACTGCTTTGGGATTAACAGGACACATTTGAACACAGATTCCGCATTTCACACAGTCATTTTTTATAATATAAGGTTTGGGAAGAAGAATGTTGTTTACAATTTTTCTTATGGCACCACCCGGTATGAATGGAGTAATAGGCTTCCTGTTAACATCAAAGGCCGGATCAATAAAACTCTCTATGGGATCACCTGAAATTGTAATCTCATCTTCCTGAAATGTCCCCAGCCCTGCTTCCATTCCGCTTGTGATTGTATACGAAAGTGTGGGATCAACATTGATGATCCGGCATACCGTCGCGTCCAGGGCGACGGGATCGGTTGAAAAAAGGAGGATATTCATTTTTTTAGGGTCCCCGCCCATAGGTCCGTTCCCTTCCATTGCGACGATTCCATCCATTATATATAACCTTGGCTTTATATAAGCATTAATATCAACTAACATTTTTGCAAAATGCCGGGGATTGGGGAGTTTTACATGAAATTCACCTTTTAACATACCGGGAACACACCCGAATTGATTCTTTATCGTGCCGGTGAGTTTTAAAAAGCCGTGAGTCTTTAATTTCGGGAGGCTGATAAGTCCGTCTGCGTCCAGCACTCCCTTCGCAATAACGAGTTTTTTATTCTGTAAAGCTTCATTATATATGACTTCCGTGCCGGTTTTAAAATCCGCCAATTGGATCCCCAGGTCTGTAGCGACCGGTCCACTCCCTGTTTTCCTGGCGGCACTTTCGGGTGAACCAAATCCCGGTGAGTCGCCATAGAACATCTTTGCACCTGTCTCTTTCAATAATTCTGCGACGGCACGAAGTACTGCCGGATGAGTTGTGGCCGCTTTTTCCGGTTGAGCCCCCATAATCCAGTTAGGTTTTAAGAGAATTTTTTCATCCGGGGAAACAAAAGCGGACATTCCTCCTAACAGATCCATTCCTTTTTTAACAGCCGCTCTGACAATATCGATATCATAACTTTCGCAACGAATAAGGACAACTTTTGACATAACCATTTTCCCCTTTCAGTTGCCCTAAGGTAATCAAATTTACAATAGTTGTCAATCATAGTGTTGTGTGGAAAATAGACGTGAAAGCCGCGGAAGGAAATGGAAATATTCAATCGCTATGCATGCGGAAGGTAATAATTAAACCTTTGATTTTGGGGTGGATTTTATATACAACTCTCTATTAATCGGAATTATCTTGAAATTTCAAAATGATACATCTTGTCTTGCACGTCCTTGAACCGAATCATGCAAAAAATATTAGATAATTTAGAGAGATTGAAATTGTTAATGAAATATTTTATTCTTTATGTTACATTATGCTATTATTCCTAATATTCTTGTTTTTAAACAAGAATATTAGGAATAATAGCTAAACGCAGATTTGCATGAAATCGAAAGTTTTCACAACCGCAACTTCGTAATAGCATATTTATTTGGGTTGCGGGCGAAGCCTGCGTAATGTATAAAGGAGATTTTATGGTTAAAAAAGATTATCTTTTACTTTTATTTTTCTCAATAGCTTTAGCTTTTCAAATGATAAGCTGTATGACTCATCACCTGATTACTGAATCCATTGACTATTATGAAAGTTTTTATGATAATTGGGAAGATGTTTTTGAAGAAGCACCTCCTGTTGAACTTGAAGTTCTTAAAACCGGAGAGATCAATGTTCCCATTTCCAGCCTTATAAATTTAAAAAATCCTGCGGCGCACGGCTTAATTGACAAAACAATTCAGGTCTTTGCCCTGGCTTTTCTTATAACAAAGGATTCCACTTCCTATCTTATTGATACCGGATTTGATTCATCTTTTTACAATCATGGAGGTAATATAAAAGGATGGTTCGTACCCCCTGATCGTTTTTCTCAATTACAAGGTGAAGACATTATGACTCAACTCAACGAGAGAAATGTTCATATTGATACGGTTTTTTTTACCCATCTACACCCGGATCACATGTCCGGGGCACCTGAACTGCCGGATAGCATAAAATTTATCTTTAGCAAAGATGAAACATATATCAATTATCCTCCTTTTTTTGGAGGTGGCCAATTGAAAGGTAAATATAACTTGAAAACCCTCGATTTTTCCAAAGCTTCGACTATGCCTATTCTTGGAAAATGTATCGATATTTTTGGTGATGGAAGTCTCTGGGCCATATCAACCCCTGGACATTCAACAGGGCATATTTCTTATTTAGTTAAAACCCAAGAGACAATTTACTTATTAACCGGAGACGCATCTCCTACAGCCTGGGGATTTCATAATGGTGTAGAGCCCGGAACTTTTAATACCGGGAATACCAAGGAAGCCCTTGATTCTTTAAAAAAACTGATAGTTTTTGCAGATAAATATAAAGAGAAATTGACAGTTATTTTTGGCCACGAACTATCTACAGCTAAATGATTGGATTACATAGATTTATTTTAGTTCAGGTGTGATCTGTTTATTTACATTAATTTGATTCACACAGCCTTGTCCCGTTAATACGAGTCACCTTCGAAGCGTCTGCTTCTTCATTATGAGAAGGACTTATTTCCCGTCTATACTCGCGGGATCTATGACGACGCTGAAATTTCCGTTCAGATGACTCCCGCCACTACTCGGAATCACATCCACCCACATTCTTCCGGATATTTCTCCATTCTCCGTGTCTATGGTCTCTATTTCCAATTCACCTTCATCAAATGTTGTGAATATACCTGTCCCATTTGTGGCATAAACACCAAGGGTGTTATTTATCCCGAATGTATCGACTTCATAAAGTTGTGGATTGGAATTTTTTAAGATATTGAAATAACAAACGGAACCGGAGGTATAAGCTCCCGGGTCATAGGGTTCAAGTCCTTCTTGTGGTTCAACATTATGGAGATAAATAGTCCATTCATCTTCATTAATACTATTTGTCGCGGCATAGCCTGAAACAAAGTTAAAAGAGACGTGCTGTATTTCGCCTTGGAGGTTTTGATCTATAAAATCTGTTCCGAATAGGAAACAACTAAAAATTATCAGGAGAAATGCAATGGCGAGTAAAAAGAGTGTGTATTTTATTTTCATACATACCTCCAAAATCAAATAATCATAGTTTGATAGTTACACTTTATATAATTATTATCAACTAAAAAAACATTTTGTGTGCTTTTAGATTCCTGTAAGAGATTACGTTTTCATACCGGCATGGATCAATTGGCTTATTAACCGGCGGCTCATCGATCACTGGCGTCATGAACAGGTACGTGTTGAGTCCGGTGAAACCGATGTGGCGGAAGAAACCTTGCGGGAGATCATCACCGACACAGGCCTTGATCCGTTAGATGCATATGTGAGGGATTGTCTGATTGATGCTCTCAACGATGCCCTTCACGCCCTGCCGCGATTGCAACGGCAAGTGGTGGAAGCACAAGTATTCGGCGGACTCACTTTCCGGGAAATATCGGAAGCCACCGGTGAAAGTATCGATACGCTGACAGCCCGGAAGCGATACGCCATAGGTAATCTTTCCCGTGCTTTACGGCACTGGATTGATGAGTGAATAACCGGGACCGGATCGTTGTCCGGTCCCTAATGATGAGCCGGGTAAAACCCGGGGGAGGTATACTATGTCTGAACAAATGAAAACACAACAAAAGGGAAAGGGTTTCGAAATCTGGTGGGAAGACCGGAGCTTACCCCAGAAAATATTTATAGGGATTGGTTTCGGCATCCTTGGGATCGGTCTGTTTGCCCTTTTCGGTTTGGTTGTCATGGCTCTATGGAACTGGCTCATGCCTGAGATTTTCGGCCTTAAACAACTGAATTACCTGCAGGCCTGGGGGTTGCTTATCTTAAGCACCATTCTCTTCAAAGGAATCCACATGCGGGATAATAGCCGCAGTACGGATCGTAAACGCCGCCGGAAGCTTCGCAGTTATATACATGATGATCAGTGCCCGGATGGGGAAACGCTTTCGGATTAGGTTTAAAATAAGAGTCTGATAAAAAAAGCCGTCACCGGTTATTAACGGTGACGGCTTTTTTATGTGGGTAAATAAGGATTTGAACCTGAGATCCCATCCTCTTCCCCTTGATTCAATTCATTATATCCATATAATTACAATGATGAATCAAGGGGATCGTTCAATTCTTCTTATTGATGATGAAGAAACTGTACTCAACTATTTTACCAGTGTTCTTAAAAGTGATAATATCACCAATATTTTAACCTGTTCAACGAGTGATGACGCTAAGAAATTAATAAAAAAAAAGACATTTTCTGTTATTACTCTGGATCTTATTATGCCGGGTGTATCCGGACTCAACCTCCTCGATTATATTCTTCAGGAAGTGCCAGGCACGCCGGTCATAGTCATCACCGCCAGTCATGATATTGAGACAGCTATCGATTGTATGAAATGCGGTGCCTTCGATTTCCTTACGAAACCGGTAAATGTAAATAGACTTCTGAGCTGTGTGCACCATGCCCTTACCGAGCATGATGTAAAAAAAGAGAATATGCGACTCAAGAAAGTTCTTTTAGACGATAAAATAACGAACACCCACGCTTTTGAGAAAATAAAAACGAAAAATAAAGGAATGCTGCTTCTTTTTAGATATATAGATGCTATCGCATCAACTTCTCTCCATATTCTTATTACCGGAGAAACCGGGGTCGGTAAAGAGCTTTTTTCACAAGCAATTCATAATGCAAGCGGCCGAACAGGAAATTTTGTGCCTGTAAATATTGCCGGCCTCGATGATACGATGTTTTCCGATACCTTGTTCGGTCATACAAAAGGAGCTTTTACCGGGGCAGAGAATACACGAAGAGGAATGATAGCCAAAGCAGAGACAGGAACCCTTTTTTTAGACGAGATTGGTGACTTAACCCCGGAATCGCAAGTGAAGTTATTGCGGCTTATTCAGGAACGGGAATATTATCCCCTCGGCAGTGATACCGCAATACGGACTAATGCCCGGTTTGTGTTTGCAACAAATCGTGATCTTGGACACCTTGTCGATTCTGGTTTGTATAGAAAGGATTTGTATTACCGTCTTTCTTCCCACCACCTCCGTATCCCACCTCTTCGTGAACGAAAAGATGACTTAAACCTATTAATCAATTTATTTTGGAACAAGGCTATAGCTGAATTTGAAGGTGAATCGTTTCCGGTGCCTGTCGAGGTTTTCACCCTTCTTCATGAATATGATTTTCCCGGTAATATCCGTGAACTGGAAGGTTTAATTATTGAATCATTTATTTATTATCAAAAGCAAGGTGAACTTTCTCTCTTTCTTGAACAAAAACTAGGTTCCGCATTTACCATGACTGCCACTTCTGCTCAGATACAACACAACACCAATAATCTCTTCAGTTCATGTCTGCTGCTTCCTTCTATAAAGGAAGCCATTGATCTTCTTGTGGAGGAAGCATTAAAAAGGTCCACAGGGAACCAGGGAAAGGCAGCTGAAATTCTAGGTATCACCCGTACTGCCCTGAACAAACGGCTTCATCGTTCCGGAAAATAAGTGCGTACTTTTACGCGTTTGTCAGTTCATTAATTGTTTTCTGAAGTGTATGTATACTAAAGGGTTTTTGAATAAAACGCCAGAGTTTTTTGTGCTCTTTATCTATGGTATTCATATCAGGCCAATAACCGGAAATAAATATACACTTTATATAAGGATTAATAAGATGCATTTTTTTACAGACTTCACATCCACTCAGATCCGGCATAATTTGGTCAAGGATCACTATATCGATTGAATTGTGATGTTCTTCATAATAGGAAAGTGCCGATGTACCATTACTAAAATCTGTGACTGTATAGTTATTGATTTCCAGTAAGTTTTTTGTAGCATTTCTTGCAATATCTTCATCATCTACCAGGAGAATATGACACGGTGCATCGGGATGAACTATTTTTATTTTTTTATCCCTTGTGTGGGCTATTTCTTTCGATACAGGTAAAAGAATAGTAAATACCGATCCTTTTCCCCATTCACTTTTAACCTCAATGTGACCTTTATGGGTTTTGACCATTCCATAAACGCTTGCAAGTCCCATTCCGGTACCAGTTTCTTTCGTGGTAAAAAATGGTTCAAAAATACGGGAGAGATTTTCTTGGGATATACCGGTTCCGGAATCGGAGATGGATAGCTTAATGCAAGTTCCTTGCAGCGGCTCAGGTAACCGGGATCGAACATCATTTTCATTAATTACTAAATTCTCCGTAGAAAAAATCAATTCGCCGCCATGAGTCATAGCATCTCTCGCATTAATGCCGATGTTTAAAAGTCCGTTTAAAAGCTGAACCGGATCTGCTTTTACTATAAAAATTGATGCGTTCAACCTCTTTATAATAGTGATATTTTTATTAATGCTTCTCGAAAGAATTGAATCGACTTCATTTATCACGTTATGAATATCGGTAATAATAAATTTCATCCCGCTTTTACGGGCAAAAAGCAGAAGCTGTGAAATAAGAATTGATGAATTATTGGCGGATTTAATAATTTCCTTTGTATATTTTTTGGTAGTGGGATTATCACGGTGTGAGAGGAGGATCAGTTCTGCGTTACCAAGTATGCCGGTGAGCTGGTTGTTGAAATCATGGGCGATCCCACCTGCAAGTTGACCGATTGCCTGCATTTTTTCCGATTGCCGGAGGTTTTTCTCCATAGCGAGATGTTCTTGTTCGATTTTTTTTCTTTTTGTGATATCACGAAGTATTATTTGAATCCCGGACACATTTCCGGCTGCATGGTATAGAAAAGTAAGTTTTAATTCTCCCCATACTCTGGTGTTGTCTTTCTTCATATATTCATATTCCAGGAGCGGTACCTTGCTTTCTCCTTTTTCGGCCAGGAGAATATACCTTCGGAAGTCATCTTCCATAGTCTTGAGTGAATCCCGGGAAAGAAGGTCTTTCATGGATAGTTTAAGGACCTCGGAAACTGAATACCCCAAATAGGCTTGTATTGCGGGGCTCACATAGGTGATATTAAAATTAATGTCCTGAATAAAGATTACTTCGCTGATATTTTCTGAAAGCATACGGTACCATTCCTTTTGCTCTGCCAATTTATTTGCATAAAGTTCTTTCTGTGTAATCTCTTTTTCCAGTCGCCGATTTGTTTCTTTGAGTTTTATTGCATTGTTTTTCAAATCTGTGAAATATCGGTACAAACCATTAAGCAGCGCCCCGAGGGCTAAAATTGAACTTAAAGTGAGGAGTAAAAATAAACTTGTCTGGGTAAGCCATGCCCCGGCTGATGAAAGATAATTGGGAGTTGTATGGACGGGTGGCAGGATCTTTGCCACATCGAGGACACCAATAAGAATAATAATTGTTGAAGTGATAATTGAAGCAGTGATGCCTGCTTTCATTCCAAAGGTAATACCATAAATCAACGTAACAAATGCAAAAATATGAAGTCCCGCACTTGAAAGCCGTAAGATTAATAAATTATAAGTACCGTTAAGGA
>JAFGRV010000606.1 GCA_016934975.1 Spirochaetales bacterium
GCGATCTGGCCGTGGCGGAGGTACAGGGTGATGTCCCCTTCCGGGGTTTTTTTGATAAAGCGGTTCCCGGCGTTATCGTAAAAGTATTCGGTGACCTCCGTCCCTTCGGTGGTTCGGACAAGGCGGTTCATGGTGTCATAGATAAATTCGATCACATTTATACTGTTATCTTCCTTATATATTGTGCGCTTCACCGTATTGCCATTCCCGTCATATTCATATTTTGCAAAGGGAACTGCTGCCGCCTCCCCATCTTTACATACATCGATGGTTTCCAGACGGTTCCGTTCCCCGTAGGTGTAGGTATAGACATCGCCATTTTGGACAAGCTTTGTCCTGTTCCCGTTTTTGTCATATTCAAAGCTTTCGATGTCGTATTCATCAGTCATGTCATCGAAGGATGCGGTAATATAATCAATCCCGTTTATCCTGCCGTCGCTGTTCAGGTCTGCCATGGGATCGTACACTATACCCTGGATCTCCGGTTCTGTTTCGAATGCCCCGAAGTGTTGTTCTATTACCTTCCGGACATCCTGCTGATTTATGGTTTCCGGGATCAGGGTTTTTGCAGAGATGATTCTGTCAAATCCGTCGTATCCGTACTCATTGTCGTTTATGGAAAGGATGTCCCCGACTCCATTTAGTGTATAACTCAAATCATCGATTGTTCCCGTGCTGCCGGTTATGGTAATGTGATTGATTCTTTTCCTGTTGTCAAAATACCATCTCTGGTTCGTATTGTTCGCATAACTCATGTGGGTGACAACCCCGCTTTTATTGTAGGTTAAGCCCGTGACAAAGGCTTCGCTGTTTTCATAAATACGCTGAAGCCTGCCCATGGCTGTGTCATACTCGAAGTCATGGATGCTGCCGTCGGGGTATGTCATGCTTTTTACCATTCCCGCGTCATTGTATGTATATTCAAAGGAGAATACCTGGTCACCTGCCGGGGTATCCCAGAGACTGCTGCTGATCTGTTCCCGCAGTCCGCTCTCCTTTAAGCGTCTGTCCAGGGCGATCACCCTGTTTCCGTAATCATAGATATAATGCTCGATCAGGTTTTGATTGGAGACCCGTACCGCATTGCCCCTGTTGTCGTATTCCAGTTCCACGGTGTGGTCCACGATGTTATCGGCAAAATCAGCGCCGGATATGTAGTGGAGTGCCCTTGTATTCCTGCCAAGCTGGTCATAGGTGAATGCGATTACCTGGCCTTTTCTGTCGGTTTTTTTCACCAGCTGGCCAAGGTCATTGTATTCCATGATATCACTCCCGGTGACTCCATAGTCCTGTTCCACCAACAGGTTTCGCTCATCGTACCGGTAAATGGTGATAATTCCCTTTGCATCGGTTGCCTGAGTTTTCCGGTTCAATTCGTCATACTCAAAGAAGTAGGTTTCTGTCATGGCTGCATCGGTCTGATCATCTCCATACCGGATAAGCTCTGTCAGGTTGCCGTTCCAGTCGTATGTTTCCGTCGTCTTTCTTTGGGCCGGGTCCGTGATGGTAACACTGTTTTTGACATCATCATAGGTGATCCTTTTTATGTCCGTACGGCTGCCGGTATTGGGATACAGGACTTTCAGTTTTCTTCCCATATCATCGTATTTCACGATCCATGTTTTATCATATTTATTGATGGTAACCCCGTTAACTTCCACAGGGACACTCATGGACCTGTCTGCATCGGGGTCTGTTAATGAAAGCATACGGCTGTAATCATCATACACGTATTCTTTGCTGTACGCTTCCCCGTTCCCGGCGAATTCTGTTTCCGAAAGGACATTCCCAAGTCCATCTCCCTGTACCGCGGTTATTTTCACCGCGCCGGTACTGACGTCTATATCGGTATAGGTTTTTACAAGATCATCTTCATAAAAGATCTCTATCCGTGCACCGGGATTACCATTCCTGCTATAGAGGAAATCATCAAAATCCGGGTTTTCAAGGAAATTGTCAAAATCACTCCCGACGGGACTTCCGTTCACCATCTCAATGGGGTGGGCAAAAGATGTGACATCATCAAGATCGGGATTGACAATCTCGATCTCCTGTCCATTATCATCATAATAATGTTCGATGGCATAGCCTTCGTTGTCCACTTCTATCCATATGCTCCCGTCGGTATTAAAGACCTTCCAGCTCCGTATTCGTACTTTTTTTACACCTGCCGGATCCGTAAGCCAGTTATCATGCACGTCACCCGAATCCCAGCGTGCGATATCCACATCCTGGTATATCTTTACCGGGAATGCATGGTAATCCTCATCATACACTGTGTGTACTATGGTTCCCTCTGCATCTTCCCTGGAAATGGGGTTGCCGTATTCATCATAGGTAATTTTCGAGACTTCTATTTCCCTTTTTGTGATGCCATCTCTTACATAGATACTTTGTTTTACAACCTGTCCCAACTCGTCTATATAATTTTTCGATTCGTAATCCACGGCAGCACCTTCTTCATGGAGTGTCTGTGTCATAATGTAGGGAATACTGTATTTCTGGTGATAGGTGTAGGAGGTGTAAAGCCCCTGCCTGTCTTCAAAACTGATGAGATTTCCTTTTTTGTCATAATCAAATTTTTCCAGATACACAAGCTTGCCCTTCCGGTATACCTGGGCCAGGATTTTTGTCCTGTTATTGTCATACTCAAAATCCGTTAATTCAAGAAACCCGTCATTTGATTGAATCAGCAAAGTGTCAAGAACATTGTCCTCGTTTTCCGTACCCAGGGAATAGGTGTAGGTCTGCTTTACTTTTCCCATTGTCACGACTGTATAGTATTCATTGTCATTTCCATTATCTCCGGCCTCATAATAGGCATAGCGGGTATCATTCATAATCCTGCCGGATATAGTTACATTGTACTGGCGTGATATTTTGTAGTACTCCATAAATCCGGAATAAAAGTACCTGGTAAACATTGCTTCTGCCGGTACTTCATATTCAAAAACACGCTTGCTTTTATACCTTCCGTCGGCGTTATGTTTGTCGATTATCTCGGTAAGCATCATATATACATTCGTATAAATACTCCACCCGCCGTCAAATGAAAAGTCCGCTTCACCTGCCTGGTAATTATATTTTGTCACATATCCCATGGGATCGGTGACGGTACGTAATACAGAGGGTGTCCTGTAGCCGATCACCTGGTTTTTCAGGGTATCGACTTCGGGATAATCTTCACCATTCCCATATCCATACCGGATGCTTTTGGTCGTTGTTGTCATGGTTCTCTCACCGGTATCGGGATCTTTTACACCGGCGTGTACATCCCACCGGATAGTGCCGAGATTGCCGGCCTCGTCATATTCAAAGACTATCTCCCGTCCGATGGTATCGACAACGACCTTCAGCCGGGTTTCATTGTTTACCGTCTCATAAAAATACCATATCCTGTTTACCCCGGTTTTATCTTCCTGCATCATCAGCCTGCCGTCTGGTCTGAACCAGAACTTTTCATTGCTTTTTAACAAAAGCACATACCTGCACGTATCCCCGGGATGATCGCTTAAGGCGTAGGTGTCGTGTAAGGTAACAAAGTTTATCGGAGAGCTTCCTGTATCAAACAATTCATAATGGATACTGTTGTCCTCATAAATCCGTAAATCCGTCAGATCATACCCGAGGAGATTTGATTCCCCCGGCTTATCGACGGAGACGGCAGTCTGATTTATTTCAAACACATTGCCCCCGAAAAAAAGACTTATTGTCTTGTACCCTGAATCGCCATTTGTCATTATGTAGGGCAGCGTGGTGTTCCACCCCGCACCCATCCTGTTGTATTGTTCGATGGTGTTGGAGTTCAGGCGGTTCTCCCCATCCAGGACATACATATTATATATGTTAGACTGATTCAAACTCCATATCCGGCCAAAGCTGAAGTTATACCCCGCCCTGCCCGGCAGCGAAACATCGGTTTCGCTTATGGTGATGTTACCGGTCTGGGGATTCACATCCCCGGCTTTTTGGTTAAAGGGCAGGTTCATTCCCGCGTCATAGCGGGTGTCTTCCTGGGGGAATGCACATAGTGCCGTAAAAAGGAAGACGAAAAGTATGATTATTCGTTTCATAGTGATTACTCCATTTATACTATTTCCTATTGTACTGAATTTACTATCAACGGTTTTACGATTGTCCCGGGACACACGATATATCGTGTGTCCAGTTTTTGTATTCAGGTTCGATCTTCCTTTATTCATAGGTCTTTCCTCCTTTTGCATCATCAAAATCGATGTTTACGGTAATGGATTCTCCCGTAATGCCGCCTTCCGGAGTCATCCGGTAGACAAATAACGTAACGACAATACTTTTATCTATGAGTCCCGGAAACATATCTGCCAACGGTTTCACAGGATTGGAACTCATCGGCGGCGTCTTTGGAACACCGGGAATATCCGGCAGCAGATCGCCCACAAATTTTCTGCAGATCGCTCCATTATGAATATTTGAACTTGAAAAGGAGTAATCCGATGATCCATACCCTAAATAGCTTGTCACTTCTTTAACATAGCCAAAACCAGCTTCTGCATAGACTTTCACATAAGGCCCACAACCAAAAGAAATACCGGCCTCAACTCCTGCCTTGACATTCAAGGAAAAGGTATCTTTGGCAACGACACCGGTCTGTTCCGTCTTTCGTATTGTTTCGTTATCTCCTTTTCCCTCGAATAACCAGAGTGATCTGTCAAGGAGCAGTCCCCTGCCTTCGGATTTTTCCGCCGACAGCACAAGGTAACCGTCTCCGTAAAGTTTTGCCCTTATCTTTGGTTTGATTTTATCTTTCCCGATGGTTATATCTTTATACACGGTTTTTGTTTCCATACTGCCGTTTACCGACTTTCGTGTTAATGTCAGGGTAACACGGTACGTCCTGTTTGTTGTGCTTATTTTATAGGAATTGGAAACCACGGAACCGAATTGGCCTGGCGATGAATCCCCGAATGTCCATTTGGCATAGGACCAGTCGATGTTGCTCCCCTTGGATGTGACTGCGCTGAAGGTAATGGTATTCGGATCATCACCTACCGAATCATAGGTAATAACCGGGATCAATTCATCTCCCACAATATCGATTGTCGTATAATTGACATATGGCAGGCTGCTTCCTTTAAGGTAGACTTCCACCATTACCGGATATCCCATCTGGGCCGAGTTAAAGGCAAAAGCATGGGCGATTTTTGCGCCCCGCTTTTGTATCACATTTTCATTGCCATCATAAATAAACCAGTCTGTTCTTTCCCAGTCTATGTTCACTCCCTTTGTATCAAGGATACTCAGTTCATACACATTGTTTTGCGTGGGGGATAATCTCCTGTAGGAGATTAATGGTATTATACTGGTTTTATTGATCTTAACTGTTCCCTTTTCCACCTGCGGATCTGCACCATATCTGTATAACGTACACACATAATTTATTTCCTTTTTCTCTCCACTTGCCGGGATATCAATCCTGGCAGCAGGTCCCTTTTTATCATAGGGCTGGCCGTCGATAGACCAGTCTGTTTTTTCCCAATCTATATTGGGTCCTGTTGATTTTAATACGTCAAGGATCAGTGTCTTACCCTCTGTGGATTCTTCAAGGGTTCGTGTAACCACGAGTTTTGACTCGGGCAGCTCAAGAGGACTCAGGTTAATCATTTTTGTAAATGGCGGTAGAGGATCAATCCCGCCTCTCCGTGATAATGTTAAAGCGACTTCTATAACGATCTCTTTATCCGCGCCTATCAGATTATACAAGGCTGTCGGGCCGAACTGTGTCGGCTCTTCACCATACCCTCCGGCAATGGGAACACTCCAGCGTGCCTGGGCAAAATCAATGTGGCTGCCCATACTTTTCGTACAATCAAGGAGCAGTTTGGCGCCCACCACATTTTCACCATCCATTATTGTCATTATCTGGTAATCGATCGCCGGTTCTATGGGTGTTGCTTCCACACAGACAATCTTCGAAACAGTTTCCGTCATACCGTCGTTTCGTCTCGGGAGGGTAAGGGATACTGAATAGACCGTGTCCCTGTTTGTTTCCGGGAATAGATACTGGAATGTACTTTTACCATCAACCTCACGGATAATGCCATTATCTGCAAACAGTGTCCATTGTGCCCGGTACCAATCGATGTTGCCTTTTGACTGTTCTCCACTGAATGTAAAGAGCCTGTTATTTATCTCATCCACACTCTCTGTAATAACCGGTTTCACCTCTTTGTAATCAAGATCGATTACCATATTTTTCTCTATCACATCCGTCGCTGCCTGGCCATTTATAGGAATCCTGTACATTTTTAGGTTGACAAATATCTTATATTTGAATCCTGTTAAATCAACATTTGTATAAGAACCGGTTCTGGTAATCGGCTGTTGATTACCTGTCCCGGTGACAGCCCATTCGGTTTTTGCCGTATCAATTTTGTTACCAAGACTATTTAACACGCTTAATGTTATTGAAGCAGAATCTTCCGCCAATACATACTCGATAATTGGTTCAATATCGCTGATTATTTTAATCTCAACAGGTGGTGAATAATCTGTCGAATCATGGTTCTTGGTATACGCCTTTAAGATTATCGTCTTCTCACCGCTTGTTGCAAACTCATAGGGATAATCTTCCGCATCCTGTACCGTGATTTCCTGGTTATCGATCATCCAGCTGAAATTCCAGGGTGTATCATTTTCATCAAACTCGGGCTTCCAGGCATGTAAATGGACAAGATAGGGATTTTCTTTATCAATTGTCACCGTGGGCCGTGCAACCACAGGGGGGATTTTTACTTTTTTCCAGAGGCTTGTTGCAACCTCTTCTTCATTTTCCTTAATACAAACCTTTACAAGATATTCCTGCCCCATTTCAAGGCCCTTTAATTCGGTGCCATCCTGGCTGAATATTTTTTTCTCCGTGGGAATTTCGTTCTCCCGGTTTTTCTTAAAATAAACAAAATAGATCGTATCACTTTCCGTGTATCTATTCCAGGTTAACCGGATCTCATCTCCATTTCTGTTTTCCGCTTTAAAATGAGTGATCATGTTTTTCATACCCGCCGGACTATGTGCGCTGCCGGGTAATTCCATATCCCGGAGCATAAAATCCATTTCACCGTTCAGCCGTGCCAATGTATCATTAACATTGTGCCCAAAGTTTTCAATATAATCACATTTTTTAAGAACCTCTTTTTCTCCGTCAAAATACTCGAATACCAACGCTTGTCCGTCCCCGGAAAAACAGGGATAATCTCCTTCGACCGTATCATTTGTAATCTCAATGGCAGCGGAGTCCGGATCATTCCCGATCTCTCCGCCCGTATGGGTAACAACCCGTATATCGAACTCTGATTCCCGTAACAGATAGACATAGTATATGCCTTTATGGAAGTCTCTTTCCGACACAAATGCAATCTTGGACTCAATCTTTTTGTTATCTACTTCAAATGGATAGACTGTATTCCAGACAGGGAATGAATTCCTGGCGCTGTTAGATGTCACTCGTACTCTCATGGATGTATTTTTCGTATCAATTATTTCGATCCCTTCATTGCCGTCATAATCGGTGGTAAATACCACGAATCTGTCATCGGGTGAATAATAGGGAAACCGCACATTTTCCTCGGAATCAAATAATGTATCTGTTAATTGTGTTTCAAAACTATACTCATAGATCTGCCAGTTACTCCCGGTCTCCTTTGCCGAGAAGATCAGTTTATCCCCATTCGAGTTGAATACCGGCCGTTCGATTTCATAGCTGTTGAATTCACCTAAATCAATCTTTGTTATTTCTTTTGTCTCGATGTCCACGCAATACACATCATCATAAGCATGGCGGTTATCCGAATGTTCCTCTTCGACATACTCGCCGCTGTATAACCTCATTTTCGAGGTAAATACCAATGTTTTACCATCCGGTGATAATGCCGGATAATCGAGGGATCCCTCGATCCGGGGGATGCTGTCGCTCGATAATATCTTTTTCAGGTCCCCTCCATCGGGTTTGGCGGTGAATATCTCGCCATCCTGGATAAAAACAATTTTATTGTTTCTCACCTTTGCCCGGAGCTCTTCCCATTGGGGAAGTCTGAGCATTGACAATTGACCCGTCGATTTACTTAGAATAAGAGCATAATAATACAAACGGTTGTTCTCTTCCTTTGTTATAACAGCAATATCCGCAACATCATTAAAAAATTCAGGATCAAGATAATTATGATAATCCGGTTCAAGACTGTATTCCAGCACACACACCGTATTCAATAAATGGTCAAATACCTGGATATCTTTCCTCGCCTCATCAAATACAAATATCCGGTTTTGATAACTGGTAATAATTGCAGGTTTAATAAACTCTTTTTCCCCGTCACCGATATGTCCGAATTGGGAATGAGGCGATAATGAATTGGTAAGCCGGACAATCCTCTGGTTGTAATAATCGGCAACACATAAACCCATTTCATCTTTTGCTATATCGGTATTGCCCCCGAGTTGTCCGGAATCCGGTAATTCAGGAGTAATTTCTTCCATATTATCTATATCCAGAACCGTATCGGTCATTGGTATTTTGACATAACTGTTTCGGACTTCGAAACTAACAAAGAGATTGTATATATCACTGTCCATATCCCTTATCATGCCGGGAAGAGCGGCTTGTCTTACTATCTCCAAATTGCCAAACTCATTTTCTGTAAGTTGATAGATGATACCGGCACCATTACTATTGGCACCGACAAACAGGTTCGTTTCGTTATACGCTCTTACCCGTACCGGATTTTTTATACCCAGTTCCGTTATATTGATACTATACAGCTTATTGGAAATATAGGTCTCGTTCCTTCCCACTTCATATACTTCTATTAAGAATTCACTTCCGTCATCCGTTGCCTTCTCCCGTAATACAAATATCCTTTTATCACCATCCGGCATACTCAAAATTGAAAGGGATAAAGGATTGTTCACTATTTTATTCGAAGCTTCTTTTATTTTTTCATGAATAATCAGATTGTCACTTACCGAGAAATAATTACCGTCGGTGGTAATAATCCGCACCCGGGGTTTCACGATACCCAGGCTTGAATATTTATGATCCCATTCATGTATTTTTGATTCCGCAAGATCGGGATTGTTCACCACATCGATCAAGTCATAGACACCGTCACCATCAAAATCGATACTCCATGATGCGATATTCTCTACATTTGTCCGGCAGGAGATATCCACATATGTATCGCTGTTTTCTCCTTCCGCCGCATGGGTACTTAATGTTAATTCAATCGGTGTTATTATTCCATTTGCCCGGACATCGATTTCTCTTTCAAAGGTTTTTCCCGAATCAAAGACAACAGCGAGTTTTAACGTGGTCAGTAACTCCCGTGCCGCGGAACCCGGATTTATAAATACATCCTCTACAAAGAATATCCTGTCTTCATTTATCTTTGCCTTTTTCCATCCCGAATAATCCCCCTCTGTCATATCCGTGCAAAAGGGATCTCTTATATAAATAGTCATCCCCGCATTTATTGCATCATTTATTTTACCGACAATAGTCATGGGGCAATAGGTAACATTCCGTGTCAAATCAGGGTATATGAGGGAAGTTATTGTATTATCAACATTTATTGTAAAATCTTTAAAGTTGCCGACCTTATCGATTGCCGTTAATCTGATTTTATTTATCCCGTCTTTTGTCAGGATAATATTCCCGGCAACAAAAGCTCCATAGCGGTCACAATCGATTTCTTTCCCATTTATGTACAGTTTTTGTAACGAAGCATCGGTAATTGCTCCCCGGGCCCCTTTTATAGTGACTCCATAAAACACTCCGTCGTTATCATACAGGTTTATAACCTCTATCTTTTCGGCATTAAATACAGGCCTCTTCACATCGACAAAAAATGGTACTGATTTGGGATCTGATTTTATTCCGTTGTATAGTGCTTGTACAATAAACCGGTGATTTCCTTCATCAAGATTATAGAATCTGACACTTCGCCACTGACTGTTCGGGGTACTCCATCCACTGTTGTCGAAATTATATGAATATTCAATATCTTCATTAAATACTCCTTCATAATATCCTTTCCAGCTGAATAGTACATTGTTGTATTCTATATTGGTTTCTACACCGTTTGTTATTAATACTTCCGGGGCGCCGATGACATTATGTACCTCGACTTCCTCTGAACAAATAAATCCCCCTGCCTGCAGAGTCATCCTGACTTTAAAAGCACCTTTCGGTACCGGGATATTATTATACATTTCCCTGGTGTTAATCATGAGGAGCGGTTTTTCATGTGATGTACCATATATTTCACCATTCTGGATGACATCGATGGTACTTACAATTTCCCCGATATTATTGGCACGGTAATGAAGGTAGAAACCGGCCAGATCTTTTTCTTTATCCACATATAATACGGAGAACTCTTCAAGCTCAAGACGTGATGTGTCGATGCTGGTGTATCCATTATCTTCAATTTCTTTCCAGGTTAATGGAATACCCTCGATGCGTGCATAGTCGGCATCATTGTAGTAAAGAGTCAGGGTGCAGGTGTAGGGATCATCATCATAAGCGGGCAATATATCATCATAAAAAAGCTCTGCAATCCCGTTATTATCAAATTTGACTCTTCCGCTTCCAACCAATACAGTATCACTGTCGTCGATGGTATATCCTATCCGGATATTATCCGGAAAACCGGACATCGCATTATCGGCAGAACTATCATCAGGAAAATGATGATCGATGATACTTACATTTAATTTATATTCATATGATCTGATTTCTTCCTGTCCATTATCATTTACGAATACCATGTCGTATTTTTCTTTTGAATAATTAATACCAGCAAGAGCAATTACAGCTTCAAGGTCAATGGAAGCAAACCTGTTTTCATTTTGAAATGTATCGGTAAAATAGAAATACTCAAACTCACACCTCATATCCGTTGTCGCGGTAATATCCTTAAAATAAATCTTCAGTAATCCCGCGGTATCGGGCACTAATTCAGTCCATTCAATGGAACCGGTGGGGTGACCGGTGACAGTGCCCACCAGCCACTGGGATTTATTTTGATTCTGATAATCCTGTACAAGATACTTGATCTCACTTTCACTGTTGTTGTATTGAATCCTGATTGCGGCTCCCGAATACTCAAGGGCTTCTGATTCACATCTGTATGAATCATCATGCATTAATGTAAAGCTTACTTCCGATGTCACACGTGTCAGTCCACTGGAAAAAATAATGGGGGTTTTTTCTATAAGTTCAAACGTTGGTTTGGTATCGTTATTAAAGGTAATGATATCCTTGTAATTATGACCCTTTACTTTCATCGATGCCGTTAATCTGAATCTCCCTGCGGGAATCTTTGTTATATCCGGGGATTCTCCTTCGATATAATAGTCTTTATCATAGGATTCGAGGCGGTACAATAATCCGGTAATATCTTCCGGTGTAATGAGGATACCCTTTATCGATGCGTATTCTCTCTCAATGGCCTGATTATCTTTATTATACCGGATAGAGACAGGATTATTGGCTTCATAGATATCCGGATTATAATATTTACTGATAATGATATTATCAATATATCCTTGTGCAAAATAATGGTTTCCCGCATCACATCCGATGTACACATTATCTTCATCAAGTTCATCACCCTGTAGACTGCCGAATACAGGCAGTTCGAGGTTTTCGGATTTTGCCGCTGTCTTGCCGTCTATATACATATAGGCGACGTTGTCTTCGCAGCTGTATGAAACCTGGATATACTGCCACCTGTGGGTCACCTTGCAGTGAGTGGAAAGTGCTATCGCGCTTGTCCCTTTTTCATTTTTAATCGTACCGTAATAAACGGCATCCCCATCCTCAAGCCTTGTGCCGATTTTTATATATTCACTGTCAAAAATCACCGTTTCATAGTTTACGCAGCCATCCTTGTTCGCATTAAGGGGTTTGTACCAGAATGCGATGGTACCTGAAAGATCAAAGGGGAATGTGGTGCTTGCAGCGGTTTTTTGCAGGGTTTCTTTAATCGCATAATTCCCGTCATTAAAGACCATGGCATTACTTACTTTGATATACCCGTCTGTTTCAATATACAGTTTTACATCCCGGGGGGTGACCGGGCTCCCGTTGTCGTAGACAAAATGGAACGATCCTTTGTGTAATCTTAATTTCTGCTCCCGGCTGTTTATTCTCAGGACAACAAAGGCTTCTGTCGTATCCGCTATTTCTTCGACATACCCGGTGACGGAATACCACCTGTCTGCCCCAAGTCCGTAATTACCGGTTTTATCCCCGAAATAATAGGCGCCGTTATGACCGCTTTTTGGTGTTAAACTGAAACAGGATTCATCAGCGGTAATAGCCATGTTATTGCTGATAAACGTGTCTGCCGTCTCAAATACCACAAAGTTTTTTCCGTCAATTTCCTTGACTGTTAACAGGTTCCTCTGTTCCGTGCTTGCTTTGAGGCTGCCATATTCGGGGACCTGTGTATAATCCGCGTTTTCCGAATCTTCAAAATAATCGCTGCCCCCGATACGGTGCAGATCGGAATGGCTTGCGCCGAAATCACTCAAAGCATCGTTACATGTATAGGACAGCTCTCCCGCCGTGCTCTTATCATACAGATTATACAACCGTTTAATTTCTTCTTCCGTAAGGAGCCTGTCGATATAAAAAGGGAGTGCAACGGAATAAAAACCTGTATTATAGTCTTCATTCTCAGGTGCGCCAAAATAATACCGAGCGCCCTGCTGCACTATCTGGTCACAAACACTATCCGGAAGACTTTCAATAGAAGAAATAAGGAGATCGTTGACATAGATATCAATCTTCCTTTCATTCTTATCAATACAGAGGGTTACCATATTCCATGCATCACGCCCCGTGGTCAAGGATTTTATCTGTGTTATCGTCTTTGAATCATCCATAAAATTGATGATATTCCTGTTATAATACAGGTACGCGATATCCCTCACCCCATTACAGAAAGTGAGTATTCGTTTTTCCTTTGCGGCATAATTGTCATCGATCACACCTTCGTCCTCCAGGCGCAGCCAGAATGAGAGGGTCATGCTCTCGGAACCGGTCTCATGGAAAAAGGACCTGTCCCGGACAGGATCCGTCTCATCATACAAGGGGTGCCGCAAATCCGTATGCAGATTGGTGTAGTCGCCGATCAAAGAGGTTGACTCATACCCCGGATCATAGACAATAATATCTTTTAATGCATTTGTATCATCCTTAAAACCCACGAGGTAAATATCCACGGGCTTGAAACTGGTCCATTCATCGTAATAGTTTATTCGTAATGAACCGGGATCGATGATGACATCTTCGCTGTCAGGGTCAAGGGCTCCTCCTTCTGCTGTCAAGCCCTCCTTGGCCGTCGCAAACTCGGTGACCACCGCATCCGCATCCACAAGGTAATAGAGATGATTTACCCCTTCGATATATGTCTGTTTCTCCGGGGCAATCACCAGGGGGTTCGGCGTGCCAAACACATCAACAATTTCTCCGTCCACCCATTTTTTCCCTACAGCCTCGAAGGTGATCTTCCCGTTTATATCCTCTTCTGTCTGCAGATTATTTACAAAGGGATCTTTCGCTATTTTGAAGACTAAATATTTGCCATAGTCTTCGGGAAGTGAGGAGGTTTCTTCGGTCGTGGCGATGTAATTCGGATCTTCGGAGACAACATAATCCCAGATCATCAGGTTGTCAATCCTGTTTGAAACATGACTGGAGAGCCAGGTACTATTTAAACTTAGCGTTGTGTTTCGTGTAAAAGTGGTGCTATCAAGCTTATCTGAATATAAAAACAAAGCACCATCAAGATACACTTCAATAGTATTACCGCTTGATAATGTATTCGAATCCCAAATAACATAGACATGACAATATTTATTAGTCGGAAAATCCCTGTTGGAATTATATATTATGTTATCTAATGAACCATTTAACCTGATCCGGCATTTTGAGTTTTCTCCCCCATGGTAAAAATCGATATAAAAGCATCCGATATGTATGTGGGATTCCCCTTTATAATTTGTTCCTCCAAGCTGCTTCAGATAACAAGACATGGTTCCCTTTTCCGAGCTTCCTGTTTTACCCAGGGGATATAAAGTTATATAACCATTGCTCTTTTGGGGGTGATAATAACCAAATGCATTATTAAACTGGCCATTGGGATCAGTAACATAGGTATAAGTTCCGGATTTTTCTATGAGCGGATCATTTTCAGCTTTTATTTCCGGGTGCAGAAAATTATTCTCATCCTCACATTTACTCCAATACACCGGGCCCTTTGCATCATCAACCTGTGTTGCATCTTCATTCCCTTCCGACTCATTCAGCCATACCGGGTCCTCGGAGACCACATGGTCCCAAACTTTTATATTGTCAACTGACATATCAATTGTATTAGTATCATTAGACCAGACTGTCATTTGCATTTCGCATTTGCTTAATTCAGGGAGGGGTGCTTCGGTGGTTAAGATTTCTTCACCACCAAAGAACATTCGAACTGTCTTGTTTTCGGATAGCCTACTTCCTGTTCTATCAACAGCTACATAAAAATGCATCCAGGTTTTTTCCGGCCACATGATGTCCGTTGAAGCAATTGTACTTCCATTAGCGGCAATTTGTGCTCTTGCAGTATTATTATATATTCTGATCTCTGTCTGAATCTTAGTGGAATCACTATTGTCGTTAAAAGTAAAATTGAAAATCCACTCTTTGTTACCACCCCTGTGCTCACTTCTATTTACCCAGGCAGAAGCTGTTGCATAATCATTAACTGAGTTAACGCCTAAATCTATATGCCGTGCAGAATGGCTGGTAGTTCCTCCACTACTCAGACCTGAAGCTTTTCCAAATTGAGCTGAATCATTAATAAAGAGAACACCTCCGTTAGAATGTACTATACCTGGAGTATCCTGCATTATTTCAGGATCTAAAATATTATTCCAGCTCTCACACTTACTCCAATATGCCGGTACAAAAAAGTCTTCGGTGGTTTTCAGGTCTTCGTCATTTCCGATGGTGTTGATGATTGACGGAACGTCTGTTACAATATAATCCCATATTTTCAGGTTGTCAACTTTACAATTCACATTATAACCATTAGATTCCCAGGATCGTTGAGAAAATCGTAATGGTTGGGATGTATCAAAATCCCCAGCGTAAGTCATAAATTCTTTTCCATTAATAAAAATCTTTATACTATTATTATTACTATCTAATTTTTTATTTTTATCCCAGATAACATATACATGAGTCCATGAATTCCAAGCTAACGAATTATATTTTATAAAACTTCCATTATTAAATAATTTAACACAATCTCCATAATATGTTCCTTCAGACCAACCATTACCTGGATGCCTTTCTAAATCAACTCTTAAGCTGCCAATATATATTTCTATTTTAATATGTTCATTTCTATTATCTGGTACATAACTCTGAGCCCAGAATGATAGTGCCCCCTGATCCGGTGATTCTTTGGCTCCAAGAGGATTAAATGAAAATGTTTCCCATGCAGCAGCTTTGCCTGCTATTTCAGTCATCCAACAATTTCCAAAATATCCATTGTATGCTCTTCCTCCCATTGCTGTTGTATATATTTCCTCTGTTTTAATTTCCGGATTATTAATTATATTATCTCTACTCTCACACCTGCTCCAGTAAACGGGACCGGCTTTTTCCGGTTTGCCGCTCTTAATCAAATAGTTCCCGCCGGACTCGATATCATCTTTTATGCTCACCCGTTTTAAAAACTTTGCGGGGGCAAACTTTGTATGTTCGGGAAAATCACTTCCACTATAATTGGATTCATTGGCAAGGTCCGGACTGCCGTTATATTCATTCAATTCTATTTTAACTTCTTTAATGTCCGTTTCACCGGGCCGCCGGATAGTTTCAAAGCCTTTTAATAATTCCGATTCCCCGGTCTTTCCCCCATGGTCGTGTACTGCTATTTTAACGGGAAATAAATCGGACGGGATAATGGCATGGGATTCCAGGTTCTTCCAGGTGAGTTGATATGTATTCCCCGAGGTAATGACCGGCTCCGGGAGGCGGTTTATAATATCATCACCATAATAGAGAAAGCCCTGTAAAAAATTTGCTTCGGTGATACTCGCGGTGATTTCCAGTAATTGCGTATAATCGTCGTTAAACACATATGACTCTATATGTACAACAGGATCTTTGGAGTCGTATTTGAATATATAGTTCCCGGAGACTTCTGTCTTCCCGGGTTCTTTATACATAACCGCAAGATCATTCCTCCCTTCTTTTATCCCGGGGACCACCAGGGAATAATCCGTAAGATGAGTAAAATCATTATCATCTTCTCTGATAATTGTATCGTTTAATATTATTGTTATTAATGTTGCCCTGTCTTTTGTTATTTGTAAAAAAGGCAGGGTGGATTGATTATAATAGTGGGCCGTGAGGTTTTCGGAAAAAGTGATTACGGTAGGATTAATGAACGTATCATAATGATATTCAAAGATATAATCCTCCATACCGGGTCTGCCGGAGTATGAATCGGCCATCAGATAGGGTGTGCCCTCCGGATGATCATCAAAATCCCTGAATGTTAATTTCCATTGTATCCTGTTTATGCCTTCTTTTATCATATCTCCTGTCAGATATTTCTTATCGCCGTTATTATCTTTCAGACAATAATACCCATTATCCTTATAAAGGATCCCGGTTACCTCATGCTCATAATTAATGGATAATTGTGCTTCGATGCAGCCTTTTGACATTGTGACAGCTTTCGTGGGCACATCATTCCTGTTAAACCCGAGTTTCAGGGGAATCTTTAATGATTCCTTTTCTTCGACTGTCCAGTTATCCGGATGGATTCCTGAAAAATCGGGTATATAATTGGTATTTTTAAAGGATTTTTTTACCGTCACCTTAATTCCCTTTTTCAAAAAAGAAAACAAAGGCTGATCAAGTTGATGCGCACCGATATAAAAATCCTTTATAAAGTCATCTTCTGTCAGTTCAACATGTATTTTAAATGTAAAACGGTTGCCCGTTTGTACAGGTATGGTAATCTCCTGCTGTTGGTTCGCGAAAACAAGTCCTTGAGTAAAGCTCACTAAATTCAATTCGGAAAAAGAATATAAGGAGTGTATATATCCTGATATTTCACATCCGTTTTTAAAAATATAAGAACCTTCACCACTTTCATATGCATCTAATTCTACCCGGTTTGTTACCGGCAGTCCGTTTACCTCGATAACTTCATCCGTAAGATCGGGCAGGTTAAAGATGATCTCCTGCTCGTTATCCGGCATGTTATAGACAATTTTAGGGTATGTACCCTTAATCATATATTCCTTCCGGAATCCCCCGGGATTCTCACAGTAAATTACCAGTCTCTGGCTGCCGGGGATTAACTCGATAGCATCTTTGAAGAAATATCCGGCGGTAAAGCCCGGGCCGGTTTCTGATAATTCGCTTAATAGGTTTTCATCGGGAGTAAGGTCGAATATACCTTTTTTTGCCGGTTCCATATCGAAAGAACCTTCACTGCCATTATGTATATATCTGTAAAGTTCATACCCGACAAAGGCACCGGTAAGGCCGTAATATTTGCCTTTTAATGAAATAGTCGTATGTGTTGTATTGATTATTATTTCATCCGTATCCGGCTGCATTAATGAATAATCGTTTTCCTCACCTTTTTTATATTCAATATCCCACACTTCATTTCGGGAGTTGATAAGTTCAACAGTGAAGCATCTTTCTGCCTTTATGCCTGCCCCATTCGTGCAATGCATCCGTATTGTGTCAGGCTCCCCTGTCTGGTGTACTTTGTAATCAAAATAAAATGATCCGTCTCTTTCCAGGGGGACTTTATTATGGCCTATATAAATTTCTTTTACGGTTTTATCATAAACGTATCCATGAATCGGAAGGTAAATTTCGGTTTCCGGTCCGGCGATAATTTTTGCAGGAATTTTTTTGTTTACTTTTACATTATAAATGGAAGGGGTTGCATTACCGGCAGATTTCAGTTGAATATCAAAGTTAATATATCTATTCTCCTGGAGATTCGTAAACTCAAAGTGAATGATTTCTGAACCCTTGTCATCATCATAGTTTACCGAAATTCTAAAATCATCATATTGTGTATCATCCGCGGAAGCTAATAGCTCGTAAAGAGGGATTCTTTCTAACGAGAATACTGTGGGATCATTTACATCAGTCATGGTGCCTGTTTTTTCTTTTACGGAAAACCCGATTTCCACGGCCCCGTCCATCTCCTTCCACAAGGAGTCAATTTCAAAACTGAATCCTGTTAATCCATCAACATCGTCGTTGACATAATTAAAATTACATGATCCGGTATTTGTATATTGATTATGAAAACCGGAGAGATCTATATCCTGTATGGATTCTCCGTACCCGGTGTATAAAGAACCACCAATACCGGCAAACAACTTATAGGTGCTTTCCGCTATTGTCCCGGATGCACACTCATACACATGGTTATCGATGAAGTCATTTTCATAAAAAGCATTAAAAAAAACCTGTCCCCGGGTTTCATAATAATAGGAGTTTTTACGGTAAAGGAAAATAAAATTGTTGTCTTTAAACCCGGCCCCAAGGAAGGTGATGGGATCTTCCGTTTCACCCAATAATACATCGATTGCGGCGGCATTTCTCATAAACACCGCCTTTTCTTTGTTTTCCATTATTATTTCGGCATTATTTCCGTCTTTTACAATGAAGTAGGTGTTATAATCACTGTTTTCATATTCACCGCATACGATGAGCTTTCCTTTTATTTCCCCATTATCATCTTCAACCAATTCAGGCATATCTTTTTTTATATATTTGTTAGAGGTTTTTTTATAAAAATAAATATCATCATTATCTGTTCTTATAACTGCCGTACTGCCGTCTTTTGTCAGGACAAACTCTTTTATATTATAATTGGTATCAAAGCTTATCTTTGTAAGGTCCCCTACTTTTAAATCCCCGGCTGACTCTTCAATGGAATAGGTATTAAAACTATAAAGATAATCAAAATTATTACCATAGATTGATACACGTCCGTCGGTATAATCAATAAACTGAACCCGGCGTATGATTTCATTATTAAAAAACAGATCTATAAGAGTATCTTCTCTTAACAGGCACAATCCCGATGCAGCAGGATTAAATAAGCCGGACACGCCAATCAATATTCCTATATTTATATCACATAAATCATAACCACATACTCCGTCTTTGGATGCAACCACTTCCCAGGTTGTGTTACCATAGTGCTTTTTATAGATTCGCATTTCATCATTGCCGATATTGTTTACAAGGGCATAGAGGGTTCCATCCGGTTTTTCGAGCATATCCACGACATTTTTTAAACCCTCACAACTTACAACCGTATCCGTCGATTTTAATCCTATACTACCGTCATTTCCCACCTCGATATTATTGTTATCAAAGTCTCTATTTTCATTAAATTTTTTCATTTTTGCATAGGTATCCAGTAAATCATTGGTAAAGACATTGGGCTGGACTAAATCGATCCATAACCGCTGGTTATCGATATATATTGTACGGTGTATCATATCTTCATATATGTCGCCTTCTTTATTTTTATACGCAATAATCAGGATTTCCCCATCGTCCAGTTTATCAAGGGATATGTCAAAATTATTGTAAAAAATGTATCTGGCCCGTGGGGAACTGTATCCCATGTCTGATTCCGCAATAACAGCAGGTTTATTATCAACAAGTGTTATTTCTTCATAATACCGGTTTTTAGGTTTATAGACGACTCGCAGTGTAACCGTATTTTCAATATAGCCGCCGGTTGCCGGATCATCCTGTATTTTGTATTGTGACCCGATCTCGCCCTTGATTATCAGTTTTGCATCCGGCGCGGATTTTAAACTTTCATCTGCCCTCGGGGAAACAAAACCGAATATTGCGTCATCTTTTTGGTAGTATACGGTGATTGTATCTTTATATGTTAGCGGTTTCTCATTTTCCATCTCTACAAATGCAGTTGCAGTAATTGTATTGAATCCTTCTTTAAGCCAGTGGTCCAGTTTAAATACTTTATATAATCTATCTTTTTCAATTGTTTCGCCAAAGTATTCGGCCTGTTTTCCATTAATACTCACATTTTCAAAAGCAGAATGAACGGTAACAGTAACTTTATCTGTATTTAAAAGTGAATGATCCGGAGGATCTATTATTTTTACATTCTGGTCATCAGGTGATCTGTATACTTTTACCATGTCTCTACTCAATAAGTTATTGTTGTTATCATATAATGATGCCTGAATTATATTAAAATCATAGGTGAGAGCCACTTTTTCATCCAATACGACACCATTAATAATGGGGAGGAATACCGGTTGAAAATCCGGATTGCTCAGGTTTTTTAGTTCCACATTAAAATCACCCACAGAACAGATAAGACTTACTTTTATCTCATCTTTATAAACGACTTCATACTCATAAGGGTTTTTTATAAGGATAAAGGATCCCTGGTATGGACTTTTAATGGTAAACCGGTGACTATCCTGCCAGGTGACATTATCAATAGCATTATTATTACCGTCAATAAGCCCCTGGTTGGTAAACCTAAATCCATAGGATGTATCGGCTTCTCCCTGGTTTTTAACCCGGAAAAATATTTTTACAAGTTCACCAGTACTTGTTGTTTCCGTATTATTTCCATACAGCGAATAGGCGACGATGACACGTGAATCGATATTTTTTGATACTGCATATAGTAATCTCCCTTCACTGCCGACATCTCCAGGCATGCCGCCTTCCGCGATATCATCGAACTCAAGAATCGAGCTGTCATACACAAGGTCAAAATAGATTCCGTGGAACCCTGCATTATCCGGTACATTTACCATAACCTCGACAATATTTCCCACGGCATACTCATTGGCATCAATATCCGCCGAAACAATGTACTGTGAAAAAGCATTGAGGTTTAAAATAAAGGATAAAACTAAAATAATTAATATTGTTTTTCTTATATTCATTTTACACTCCTGTTAAAAACTATCTCTTAAAGTAATGCTATACTTTTCGATTATGCTTGATGAGTTTTCGGTACCCTCCTCAACGTTCGTTGAGGCCCGATTATAATAGTTAAGGTGCTCCTCAACGTTCGTTGAGGCCCGATTATAATAGTTAAGGTGCTCCTCAACGAATGTTGAGGCCCGATCATTGTATTTAAGGTGCTCCTCAACATATACTTTGAAGTAAACGGTAACTTTCCCTGTACTGCCGCGATAATTATCAAATGCAAACTCATTATTGACACCTGTATTTACAATCTGTTCTGCTTCGTATGTTCCATTAAAATAGAATGCGAATTTAATATCCCCGGTATTAAATTCCGTTGTATCCGATAATGCAACATCGACAAAGATTCCTTTTGCTTCTCCATAATATTTATACCAATCAACATCTGTCTCTCTCTTTCCACTGCTGTCATAACAGGAATAAAGGAGTGCTTTACTTTTTTGTCCGATAATTGGGATGGAAGCCGGTACCTCTTCTATTTCAATCAATAGATTATTTTTTTCAAAAATATCAGTTTCACTATGGTATAATCCTAATTTTAGCTCGCTGGTACCATATTCAGCACCATTATTGAAATATGAAACCTTATAGTAATATGGTTTTCCGCTGCCCGCAGTCGTATCAAAAAACTCATTCCGGTCACTGGAAAAAATAACCGGATCATCAGATAATGGGGATGTGTATCTGTAAACTGTATATTCATCCGTATTCCGGATACTGTTCCACGACACATTTATTCCACCTGTGGTTTCCAATACAGTGGTGCTCAGATTTTTAATCACCTCAATAAGAGGTGTTGGTGAAGGGGGCGGAGCCGGTGGATATGTCGGTCCCATCGTCGGAGGATTTGTATCGGTCTCTCCCGGATTGACTCCCGGGCAGGAGATAACAAGAATCAAGAATGATAGTATTAAAAACATTATTTTTACATAACACAACCTTTTCATGATAACCTCCTGTCTGAATAATTCCTTAAGGATTTGACTGGATAAGTAAATAACTTTTCTTTCTGACGGTCTCCACGTTCCAACCAATACCGCTTACCCGGGGATCCGTTTTTACAGACCAAGACCTCCTGTGCACATAAAGCTGTTTTGACGTTGCAGAGGAAAAAGAAAAGCAGAAGTGTGGTAATGTAAAGGTTGTTTTGTTGCATTTGTTTACTCCTTTATTTTTTCTCATTCATACTTATTTGATTAGTTAAACTAGCTGAACATAAGTCATTATCTATTATTGCTATTGCAAAAACCGGACCACTTTTCCGACCTGAAATAATTCCTTATACTACAAGCAATTATTTGAATCTGAAGAAAAATTATAATACTCATAAATAACAACAGGAATTGTATTCCGGGAAATCTGTCATAGTTAATTCTTTATATTAAAAGGAATTAACCATTCCACAACTATGATTGTGGTGTTTACAACCATAGTTGTAGTCAGATAAAATCCATCTTTTTTCCTTTTTTCAAATTTCAGATTACCTTCTATTGAATGAAAAAAAAAATATGATATAATGATGGCAATGAAAAAATATCCGGAATTTCCCATTCTCATAGTTGATGATTATCCCGAGGATTTAGATGCCCTGCAAAGGGCACTCTCCATGCATAAAATAAACAACGTTATTCTTTGCCCGGACAGCAGGCAGGTAATGGGCCATATGGAAAAACAGATCATTTCTATAGTAATACTGGATCTTTATATGCCTCACTTAAGCGGACAGGAACTACTTGAAAAGATCAGGAACAAGTATCCGGGAGTTCATGTTATCATCGCAACAGGGTCATCGGATTTAAAGGTTGCGATCTCGTGTATAAAAAATGGCGCCTATGATTTTCTGGTCAAGCCGGTTGATCCTGATGTGCTTTTAAAAACCATAAAACAGGTTTTAGAACTGATAGAACTTAAAGACGAGAACGTGAAGCTTCGGAAATCACTACTTTTTGATGAATTACAGCGTCCGGAGATCTTTGCTCCTATTATTACAAATAATCCTGTTATGAAAAACATTTTCCGGTATATGGAGGCTATCGCAGCCAGTAACGAACCGGTTCTGATAACCGGGGAAAACGGTGTCGGGAAAGAGTTGATAGTAAAGGCCCTTCATGAGTTAAGTGGCTGTAAAGGCGAATTGGTAACGTTAGATGTTTCCGGTTTAAATGATGACATGTTTACCGACACACTTTTCGGACATAAAAAAGGAGCATTTACCGGCGCAGAAACAGACCGGCAGGGAATGGTGAAGAAAGCAGCAGAAGGCACCTTGTTTCTGGATGAAATCGGCGACCTTTCCATTACATCCCAACAAAAACTACTCCGGTTAATCCAGGAATCGGAATATTTTCCCCTGGGATTCGATATTCCATTCCACTCGGATGCACGGATAATTTGTGCAACAAATAAGGACTTGAAAAATCTGATACGTAAGGGAAAATTTAAAGAAGACTTGTATTTCCGCCTGAATATACACACCATACATATCCCTCCGCTCAGGGAACGAATAGAGGATATTCCACTGCTTGTAGACCATTTTATTACTACATTGTATCACAATCAAAAATCCGGGCAGGAAGAAATCTCCAAACCCTTTATAAATGATGAACTGGAGGAACTACTCTCTTCTTACACTTTTCCCGGTAATATCAGGGAACTTGAAAATATTATAAAAAACGCAGTCTATATGCATAATTCCGGTCATCCGTTTATGCGTGCTGTTAAAGAAAAACTGGACAAACAATATATACTTCCCAACAACAATGCGGATACCCATGCTCATTCTACACTACCGGTTGTACTGTTTTCCGGGAGATTACCTACATATGAAGAAGCAGAAATCCTTTTAACGAAAGAAGCCTTAAAACGTCATCAGAACAATCAAACCAGGGCGGCAAAAGTTCTTGGTATCAGCCAGCAAGCCTTAAGCAGGAAAAAAAAGAAATTCGAAGAAGAAGGATTATTATAACTTATGAAATTGTTTATTAAAATACCATTATTTTTTATCATTTATTGTTTCCTCCCATTATTTTTTTTAAGTGGCGAAGGAAATCAGGAAAGTACAGTTGCAGCTTTTCGAGTCGCCATTGCGAGGAAAAATGACGAAAAAATATACCTCATTGATTGGGATTCCGAAAGTGATCCGGACTTCAAAATTCAGAAGAATAATCAAATCCAGCTTTATATAGAACCGATAACTGAAGCCCACACCTATATATTTGCTCATGATTCTGAAAATGTCTTTTCCATTTTGCATGAAAACCAATGGTATGAGTTTTACGGGGATGCGGAATACAACCGGTTTTATATTCTTGTTTCACCGCATCCGATAATAAAACTGGAAAGGCTGGCCAAAGAATACGATGAAGCTGTTCTAAAAAAAAATACTTCAATAATCAATACAACAAAACATGCAATAATTGAAGAAATCAGGAGTCTGCAGAATAAATATGTGCAAGCACAAACAGAAATAATCCCCCCGCCGCCTGTTACAGGTTCTGTAAAAGGAGAATCAATAGAAGAGTCTGCAATAGGTGATTATGCGATTCTGATCCAAACAGATTCTCTTTACTCAATAACTATCCGGTTTTTTCATGAAAAATAAAAAGATAATTACTCTCATAATAATTATCTCTGTTTTTTCCTTACTCGGTCTGTTTTTCCAACTATTTTCATTTGAATATAAATCATGGAGCCTGATTATATACGACATGCTTTTTAAAATCCGGTATTCACTTAAAGGACGGGCTCCTCTTTCCCCTTATATCTATTCTGTCAGTCTTATTGATTCGGATATGGCAATCCTGAATAAAAATGCAAAGGATATAAGCATTTACAGCGAGCTTTTAAATACATTCAATATAAATACAGTAAAGAGCATAGGAATAGACCATATCTTTTTAGAAAACCCGGCAATTGATTCTTTAATAAAGGTGACACGGGAATTAAAAAACCTTTATTATCCTGTCATTCCTTTTCAACGTAACCATAATTATCCGCAAACCCCGGGGGTGAACCTCGATATTCCTGAAGATTTTCTATCATGGAATCCTGTTTTAGAAAACAAAGGAAATCCCATAGAAGGGGTACAGATTCTGGCCTCCCATCCTGAACTCCAAAAAGCAGCCCGCGGTTTGGGGCATATATTACGGGATACAGACAGCGATGGAAGGGACAGAAAAATCCCCCTTATCATACGCTATAAAAACACTTATATTCCGGGATTTGCTTTTCGGATGATATGTGATTATTTATGTGTTCCCCCCCGAAACATCAGCATATCATTCGGAAACTATATTCTTTTAAAAAATGCTGTTTTCCCGTTTTCAGGATTAAAAAAAGATATAAAAATCCCTATCGATGATAAAGGCCGCATGAGGATCAATTTTAGCGGTCCATATAAAAACTCTTTTAATAATTATTCTTTTCACACGATTATAAAAAATACACATACATTAAGATCACAATTAAAAATTGATGAACACTCTCTCATATTCGTATCAAGTTATACATTCAGGGATAATGACTATTATCCGGGGATCTTTGATACCAATTATCCCCTTATCTATGTACAACTGGAAACGGCAAATACTATTTTAAACGAATCATTTCTTACAGAGTTTCCAATATGGGTAAAACTCTTTTTATTAGTTTTTTTTGCAGGATTTCTATGGATTTTACACGTGAAAGTGCGTAACATCATATTTTTCAGCTTATCCTTGATAATCGGTATTGTATATATTGTTATTTGTATTTCATTATTTCTGTATTGCAATCTGCTTCCCTGCGGTATTTTTCCCTTTACCGGTTTTTTCGTATCCGCAATTGTACTGTTGGTCTATTCTAATATGCACAGGATTAAAAGACTAAAATTGCAGGAACAACAGCATAGGGAAAAACTTATCCAGGCAGATAAAATGGTTACCATAGGCACAATGGTATCGGGACTTGCACATGATATCAATAATCCCAATTCTGTTATTAAAACAGAAGCAGATTTTCTATCAAAAAACTTTGTATATATAAAAGAAATTATGGATGCCGCAGAAACAGGACAAAGAAGCATGCTTTTTGATGAGATTTCCTATCCCCAATTAAATGAAAATTTTTCATACAGTCTTACAGGTATCCGAAAAGCGTGTAATAAAATTGAAGGCATAATAAATACATTAAAGGACTATTATAAACAAACCTCCCCGGAAAATACGGAACAGGTTGATATTATTACCGTTATTCAGGAATCCTTCTTTTTTCTGCCCCGTGACATGAAAAATACAGTCATCCTCAATTTTAATTCCCCACGGGAAAAACTTCCTCTTATCAGGGGAAACACACAGCGGCTCATACAGGTATTTTATAACATACTGCAAAACTCCTGCAATGCAATAAAAACAATGGATTCGCAGAAATCTTACACAAAAGGAACCATCACCATTACCATCACCACGGATAATAACAAAAACATGATCCGGATTTGCATAAAAGATACTGGTTGTGGTATTGATCCATCAATACTTCACAGAATAACAGAACCCCTTTTTACTACCCGTATGAAACAGGGTGGTACCGGATTGGGCCTTTATATCGTTGATACAATTATAAAGGAACATAAAGGAAAAATGGAAATCCAATCAGAGCTTAATAAATGGACAAAAGTTATTATATCTTTACCCGTTATCCGGAAACCCGGCAATAACTGAAAGCTATGATGAGTGACTTGACAGCGTGTTGTTTCTATAATAGAATACTCTATAATATAATACAATCATTCAATTAAAAAGGACACAAATTCAATGTCATGCAAAAAAAGAGTATTATATGTCATTCTATTAATTTTTGTTATTTTGCCCCTGTATGGTATGGAAAAAAATGATAAAGCAGTCCGCCCGGCAGAAGAAATAACAGAGAAGAATAATGAACCATTACAGTGGGAGCAATCCCTTAACACAATAAAAACTTTTAAAAACGTAATTCCACAGAATACCTATGTATTTATGGTAGGGAATAATAAATATACACCTGCATCTGGTATGGGAGAATTATCCCAATGCTATAATGACCTGCTGGTAATGAAAGGAATATTTATTAATTGCCTGAAAATAGATGAAGATAAAATATTTTCTTACAAAGACCTTACACTGGATGATTTCAGAAAACTTTTTTTAGAGGCTATCCTTACTATATCCAAAGACACAGGAAGCCGGGTTATTTTTTATTACAGCGGACACGGTCAAAGCGATGGTTCCCTGGTATTCACAGACGGCAGCGTACTCTCTCCAACTGAATTACGGTATCATATAAATTCCTTTGAGAACGATACAATACTTATAATAGACGCCTGTTATTCGGGGAATAATGAAGGACCTAAGGAGATTAAAAATACTTTGGCGTATAAAAAGAATTGCTGGAGGATCTATGCAGCCCTGGCCCATCAGACAGCCCGGGAAGATATTTATAAGGATGAGTTTTTTAAAACAATTATGCCCTTGTATAAAGATGTATTACATATCGAATCAATAGAAGGCAACAGCTTTTTTGTTGCATTATGCGGTATTTTTTTCACAAAATATGCTTTTAAACCTCAAGAAAACATATCTTTCCGTGAACTGGTCTATTTTATTTCCGGTGCAGGGAAAAAATATGTAGAATACCTCGCGGCAAAAGGAGAAAGGGACGGCAGTTCTGCGATAAAAATCCGCAACCGGACCAACCAGCTGCCTATAATCTATCCCGTTAACGAATCCGTGGATTTTAAAATAAAAAATCATAAATATTTAATTTTTCAGAATGACGAAAGCGAATACTGGCCTGTTGGGGACTTTTATTCGGTTGAACTGAATGTCATGACACCAATTCCATTAGGCATCCTTGCAGACAGTCTTTCCGTGGGGATACATCCGGGGGCGGCATTTACTTTTAATAAACATATAAAAGAGAGTATTTTCGGATTCGGATTTGTTACCGGTCTAAATTATATGCCGACACAACCGGAGGCACAGTATCCCGGCGGCCTGCTTTGCTCCCCTGTTGCTTTACACCTCATTTATCGCACCGCTTTTCCGATCCTGTTTTTCTTTCAATGTGATTGTGATATCGGGGCTCTTTTTATACAACCTGTTTATTCAAGTGATGTAACACAAAGAACCAGTGCCCTTGGCACTTTATTATATGGAGCATTATCAATCCATATCGGAGTTCATGTAACAAGGTTTTTAACTATTTCCGCTGCCGGAAGGTATTCTGTTCTATTTGATCAGGATAATGTAAGCACTTTTATTCAACCCGGACTATCCGTTTCTTTCCAATTTTAAATTAGAAATAAAGGAATATATTATGAAAAAAATAACATTAATACCATTATTTACGGCATTTTTCTTTATCCTGGTCTTTCTTCATCTTATTTCATGTGATCCTATTAATGTAACCACTCTTTTTAATCCGATTCCCGATGCAAATCTTCTCCCTTTACAGGAACTTTATTACCAGGGTGAAGACCTTACCATACAATGGAAAAATATTCCCGGGAAAACTGTAAAAATCGATCTATACAAAGGCAATGAGTATGTAAAAACGATTGCCGAAACCGCTAAAAATGACGGAGAATACAGATGGCGCATTTCCGATATGGTTGCCATTTCCAATGACTATACAATAAAAATAACAATAATAGATTATCCTCCATACACCGGGGATATCTTTTCCAGCTCCCCCTTTTACATAGATAATAAATCATGGGAAGAACTGCCCGTTTTAGAGACAACTGAAGCTTACAATGTCGCTTTAGCCCTGGATTCTCAGAACAATCCTTCCCTGGTTTTTTGCGATTACGATAATAATGGTACTTTTCATGATAATGAAAAGTACAAAGCACGTTTTGCACACTACACCCCGGGAAACTGGCAAACCGATTATCTGAGTGAAGCACATTCAAGATATTATTCAATCGCAATCGGGAGTGATGATATACCCTGTATTGTATATAACGAAGGATTGTGGGCAGCTTATTTTAGAAAATGGGATAATAATGCCCTTTCACAACCGGCATTGATCCATCCTTTTTTAGAACCCTGGGAGAATTATTATATATTTGGCGTGTCCCTTGCAATAGATCAAAATAATATACCTTATACTTCTTTTTTTGGAATGCCACTGGAAGACTTAGATATAGATAGTCATTATTATCGATTCGATGCAAGATTGATAGAAAATACCTGGTCGAGTGTCGGTATTGTTGAATTTAATGGCAATGATATAATAGAATCCAGTCAAGGAGTTCATGATTCATTTGAAGCATCGGGACTTTATTTACGCTATATCTCTCCGATAACACATATATTACTTCCAATTAATATAGATGTAGATGACATAGATAATAATTTCCCTTATGATTATAATGTCTCAATCAAAATCGATAATGCCAATCATCCGGTAATTGCACGCTTAAGTGTTGATGCACAAAATCCATTAAACCCTATTAATAAAATAAGAATGTCAGTCATTGTTGATGAAAAAGGGTGTCGTTATGACCTGGAACAATCTCTTGTCGGTGATGCCGAGTTTCAATCGGTCGCTGTCGGTCAAAACAATATACCGGCTATTGTATATAAGGATTGCTCTCCGGAAAATAAAGATAAGGTATTTTTAATAACATATGAGGAAGGTTCGGATCCCAAGGATCCGGCGTCGTGGATCAAAGTGGAGTACCCAGGGTGCTCTGTAGACAATGCGAAACCTTCTATTGTTATCGATAAGAATAATAATCCGGTCATTGCCTGTTCCAATGGGGTGAGCCGTTATGATATGACTACTCATGAATGGGAATGCCTGGGTTTTCCAAATCTACCGGGAAACGGCTCCGGTCACCAATCTTCATGGATGGCTTTAAACGACAATTGTCTTGCCGTTGCCTATATTAAACCCGGGGAGAGGAATAAAATACATGTAAAGATGAGGATCCTGGAATAAATTCACTGATACCAGAGGAATACCGGCTATTGAAATTCTCATTCTTTTTTTTAATCTTTACATAATGTCAAACCACCCATTTCGTCCCGGGGTATTTTGAGGTCAAATTCTTTAACTTCGATTGGATAGTTACCGTATTTTATATAAAGAAAACTTTTTAA
>JAFGRV010000091.1 GCA_016934975.1 Spirochaetales bacterium
ACCAAAAGCCGTCAGTTTTTGCTGTGCTGTTTGAAAGCAAGTAAATGCTTCTTCATACTCTCCTTTCTGTGTAAGGATCATTCCCCTATTGAACCACGCAGCAACCTTGTTGGGATCTAATTCAATTACCTTTGATAAGCATAGTAAAATTTCTTCTGATTCTTCTTTTTCCGGTCCTAAACAAAATATTTTCAAATACCATGCATCAGCATTATCAGGATTATACTTTAAGTGCAAATTTAGATAATTTAAGGCCAAATTATATTGTTGTTTATCAACCAGGTCTATCGCTATGGAATGACTATCACTTAATAGGTGTCTTTTAACCTGGCTACGGTTATTTAATTCAAGGGTTTTTACAGCACAGGGAAAAGCATCTTCATATCTTTTTAAATAAAATAATGAGCAATATTTATAATACCATGTATCAGGATCCAGAGGAGTAAGGGATAGAACCTTATTACAAAGAGGAAGAGCTATATCGTATTTATTTAACTGTATATATACTGTTAACTTGTTATAAATAAGATCGGCATCATCTGGATTTATTTCCAATCCCTGGTTATAAATCTTAATCGCCTTCTCATATTGACCAAGGTGCTTTAAACCTATACCTTTTTCCATGAGTAATACTGTATTCTCCGGTTCAAAGGCAAGGCCTTGTCCACAGCATTCAATTGCTTCTGAATAATTTTTTATCATATTCAGATAAGTGGCTTTCCTGATATATAATTCGCTGTTTGATGGCTGTAACTGGATTGCTTGATTTATGCAATCTACGGCTTTTTCCTGCAAACCCAATTCTTTATAAATATCAAAATTAGTGAGCCAAATCGAAGCATTTTTAGGCTCAAGAGCAACTGCTTTTTCTAAGAAAACCATAGCCGGCTTTATAATTCGGGGATTTTGGGCTAATAAATTAAATAATTCCTGTAGCTCAGATGCTGTAATAAAATCAACATCCATAGCACCATTAATTATACTAGTTAAAATTTCCTTATTTTCTGTGTTACCGAGTAATTTTAAAAATTCTTCCAGTTTCTTATTCATATACCTTACGATAATGTAAATATAATATCTGTAATACTATCACTCTTTTTAACTTTAAATATTTTTCTGTTAGTTTCTACTGTAGCATTTATATGAACTTTAGCCATTAATTGGCTTTCTTTAGGAATTTTTACGATAGCAAAAAGATTTTTTTTATCTCCAAATATCGACTTTCCTTTTGTACTTTTAAACTGCCAGGCTATTTTATGCAATCTATGTCCAAAAGTAATAATTTCAGGTTCATATACAAGATAAACCTTCTTAGTATCAATTTTAAATATACCTGCTTTTGCCTCTATTTTATCTGCTTTGAATTCAAGATTCGGATTAATTGTCAGACTTTCTTCAATTTTCAATTCTTGCGTAATACTTTCAGGGAATATATTCCAGGCAACAGGAAGAACATTATCAACATTTTGATTAAGAAAGAATTCAATTCCTAATTGGGCCCATGTAAAATTACAATCTTTATCCGGTAAAAAGGAACAACTGAATGATACAAATTGAAAATCAAATTCATTATTTAAAAGGTTTTGTATTTCATGAGATAATTTAATTTTCATACTCTTTGCGCGACTTATAAAATTTTCATAATATGGCTCTCCGATTCGTACAATATTCTTTTTTTTTGCTATAAATTTAATATTTAGTTCATCATTTATCCCTTTCGTTATATCAGGTTGGGTATTATATGGAATTAAAGGCACTTCTGCAAAATTAATATGAGAATCGGGGATATTTATTGATACCATGAAAAATCCTCCAATACATAATGAACTATTAAAAAATTATAGTAAATGTTTTATTTCCTTGCAAGTGTTATTTACCTGTTAACAAGTAACTAATAAATATTTGTATAGTATCAGACAAAATAATTCTTTCATGAGATATTTCTCCCGGAAATACTTTATGGAGAGAATTAGGAGATCAAAGAACATTTTAGATCCGGAAGAATTAAATCGATATTTTTTGCTAATATCTCAGATGGAAAATTTCTACACCAAACCTTCTAAAAATCCGATTACTCCGATGTTGATTTTTCTTAAAACTATATTTATCAAAATTTATTTTAAGATAATGAGATTAAATGAATCGTACTATGTGTAATTTTATGGGATAAAATATATTATCTTGTATTACCATGGCTTTTAATATTATCAGCAAAATATAAACAAATGTTTGGTAGTTATAGAAAAAAGCTATTAAAAAGTGGAAAGCGACAGGATTATAATTATATTACTCAGCAAATCACAATAATAAAATATTTCAAAATAAAACAATCGCGAGACATGGACTAAACCATTGTTTTATTATAAACTCATCTGAAATATGTATAAATATAAAGATTTTAAGCGCAAGGGATAGAAGCGGAAACCCCGCAGGTTTGCTGGTCAAAATAGCCTGCGGAGGCTACGGAGCTGGCTATTTTGACCATATAAAGCAAACCGAGGAGTTGGAGCGGATAGCCCGTCCCGCAGGGTGCGCCAAAATGAATTGATGTAGTAAGCAATTATCTTGGTCATACTGGTATACATTTGTCTCTAAACTTTTATGTTTACGTAAAAGCAAACCCAAACCCAAACGCTATTTTTAACATAGTAAAACGGTGTAATAATATCGGTAAAATATAGATAAAGGCGGTAAAAATGGCGAAAGAATTAACCATAGAAGATGTACATTCCTTGTACGAAAAGGTAAAAGAAGAACTGCAAAAAGTGATAATCGGACAGGAAGATGTGATTGAGCACGCAATTATTTCTCTCTTTTCGGGGGGTCATATTCTTATCGAGGGTGTGCCCGGACTTGGTAAAACTCTTTTGGTAAGTGCATTAAGTTATATTGTCGGCTGCACCTATAAGCGAATTCAATTCACACCCGATTTAATGCCTGCCGATATCATCGGAACCACGGTATATAATGTGGAGGATCGTAGTTTTCTGGTAAAAAAGGGACCGGTTTTTACCAATATGCTCCTTGCGGATGAAATAAACAGATCTCCGGCAAAAACACAGTCTGCTTTACTTGAGGCGATGCAGGAACGTCAGGTGACCATAGACGGGACAATATATCCCCTTGAGGGTTTTTTTATCTGCTTTGCGACTCAGAATCCCATTGAAATGGAAGGAACGTATCCCCTCCCCGAGGCACAGATCGACCGTTTTCTGATGAAAGTCCTTATTTCCTACCCCGGGCAGGAGGATGAAAATCAGATCCTTAAGAATTACAGGCAGGGATTCGAGGCCGAACATCCGGCCACCGCGGAAATAAAAAAGATACTGGATGTGGACCACGTTATACGGATAAGCCGGGCTGTGGGTAAAGTGATGATAGACGATAAAATTATCGATTATATTACCCGTATTGTAACGGCGACACGAAATTATTCGGGAATAGCCATCGGGTCCTCTCCCCGGGGGAGTGTCGCCCTCTTTAAAGCCTCCCGGGTAAAAGCGATCATCGAGGGGAGAGACTTTGTGAATCCGGATGATGTGAAGAGTCTTGTTCTCCCTGTTCTCCGGCACAGACTTATTCTCGACGCGGAATCTGAAATCGAGGGAATCACCCCGGATGATTATTTAAAAAAGATTTTGGTTGAAATCGAGGTGCCCCGGTGAAATCCGGAAATACGGGGAGAAACACTTCAGGTCCCGGGATAAAACAGGATAAAAACGGGATAACACCAAAAGGTCCCGGCCTGGTCCCTGTTCCCGAGAAACGACTTTTTTTTATTCTTACGATTCCTCTTGTGTTTATGATTATGGGATATTTTAATTCAGTCTATCTTGTCATCGGCGGAGTTCTTGATATCATCATCCTCTTTTATTCATTATTTGATGTGGTTTCTACCCTTAGCATGAAGGATTTCACCCTCGAAATAAAGGCGCCGCGGATATTTTCTCTGGGGAGAAAAAATTCAATGATGGTGACGATTACGAACAGATGTGATATGCCACTTAACATGGATATGAGAATTCAGATTCCGGAATTCTGGTCGGAAATACACGATGACCGGAACGGGGTATTGAATCTTGAGCCCGGAGAAAAAAAGGATGTTCTTCTTTTATTTTGCCCCCAAAGACGGGGTGTTTATACGATTACATATCTTTATCTCCGATATAAAACTCGTGGTGAAGTCTTTACGATCCGTGAAAAGATTAATATCAATCTCAAGGTAGAAGTGTTTCCCGATATTAAGGAAATAAACCGGTATATTCATCTGGCACGTAAAAATAAATTGTATGAAATCGGGATCCACAAAAACCGGCTGCAAGGGAGCGGTACCGAACTGGAATCCTTACGGGAATATCATAAGGATGATGATTCCAAACGGATTGAATGGAAAGTAACCACACGAATTAATAAACCGGTCACAAAAGTATTTCAAATGGAAACAAGCAATCTGGTTACCATTGTTCTTGACTGCGGCAGGTTTATGACAACAGAACAGGGAGGAATGAGCGGGTTGGACTATTCCATTAATGCCCTTCTCATCCTGGCGCATATAATCGTGCAGATGGGTGATATGCTCAGTATTGTTGCATTTTCCGATAAAATAATCGGAGAACTTCCCCCGGGAAAGGGAAAGAACGCTTTAAAAACAATAAGCCGTTTTGTGACCAAGCTTCAGCCTGAATTCGTGGAATCCAATTACAAGCTTGTTCTTTCGTACTTGCATACGAGAATAAAAAAACGTTCCCTTATTATTTTATTCTCCGATATGATCGATGATAGCAACTATTCACTTTTCAGACAATCCCTTCATTTCCTTAATAAAAGACATGTGACCCTTTTTATTCTGTTGCGGGATATCATTCTTAATAATAACGCCAAGATGACACCGGATACAACGGGAGATCTTTTTGTATCTGCCGCTGCGGGGGAGATGTTCTTGCGGCGCAAAGAGGCGATTACGAAACTTAAGTTGAGCGGCTTATCGGTCCTGGACGTATTGCCCTCCCGGGTGACACCAATGTTAGTTGATAAATATCTGGAAATTAAGTCAAGAAAATTTCTATAGGGAAAAGGATTACATATGATACGAATTTTTATTACAGGCAGCCTATGAAAAAGGATTCGTTTTCTACAATAATATGTGTTCTCCTCCTTGTACTGATTTTCTTTTCCTGTTCCAAACCTCCGGCAAAAGAAGGAAAGAAATTTATCGACGAAGCGGGCAGGACTGTCATTATTCCTCCCCGCCTTGATTCTATTATTTCATTATCCCCGGCCAATACGGAAATTCTTTTCGCCATTGGTGCGGGAGACAATGTTGTCGGAGTGACCGACTATTGCAATTATCCTCCCCGCGTCTCGGGAATTCCCAAAGTAGGAGGATTTGCGGATGTCAATATTGAAAAAATCGCAGAACTTAATCCGGACCTTATTTTTGCCTCTCATCTTCATATTTCAAAAGTGCTGCCTGCTTTGGAGAATCTTGGATTTACTGTTGTGGTAACAAATCCGGTAACAGTACCCGGTGTGTTTGATTCCATTGAATTTGTGGGAAAGATCTGCGCAAGAGAATCGGAAACAAAGATCTTAATCGACGATCTGCATACAAAATTCGAGTCCTTCTCCGCTTTATTAAGAGATAAAGGGAAGTTTACTGTTTATTGGGAACTCTCGGAAGATCTCTGGACCATCGGAAAAAATTCCTATGTGGATGATTTGATAACAAAAGCAGGGGGACAGAATATTGCCGCGCATCTGAATGCACCGTGGCTTCAGTTAAGTAATGAATTTATTCTTCATGCAAATCCTCATACGATTTTTCTCGCCGACCATCCCTATGTTATTAATAGGGATGCTTTGAAGAATCGGCCCGGATGGAATTCTCTTGCTGCCGTACAAAACAACAGAATCATCGAGGTGACACTGGAAGAAAATGATGCAGTGTCAAGGCCGGGGCCCCGGGTGATTGAAGCACTCCATTATATCGCCAAAAATCTTCATCCGGAGGTATTTAAAGATGTTGATAAATAAGGTACATTATAGTTTCATTTTTCAAAGTGATACCGGACAAAGCCTCAGGCTTCCGGAGGAGAAAAAAGTAATGAGGAGAAATAATGAGCAAAAAGAGCAGGATGGTTTTGTTGTATGAAAAATGAGAGCCGGATACTCTATAAAATAGTATCATTAATAACCATGGTGATCGTACTCATCTGTTGTATTATTCTCTCCTCCGGATTCGGAGCGGTTCACATTCCTTTTTTTGATGTCCTCACACTTTTATCACAGAAAGTAACAGGTTCTCCTCTTCCGTCTCATATCCTGGACTCCTGGAATGTCATTTTATTCAGTATCCGCCTCCCCCGGGTTATTCTCGGTGCTCTTGTGGGTATGACTCTTGCAATCGCCGGTGTTGTTTTCCAGGCATTATTCAGGAATCCTTTAGCCGATCCCTATCTTATCGGCGTTTCCTCGGGAGCTTCTTTTGGGGCAACCTGTGCCATGTATTTTGTATGGCAGTTTTCCTGGGGAGGTTTTAATGCCATTTCAATAGCGGCTTTTTGCGGAGGACTCTTAACCATGGCTGCGATTTACGGACTCTCCAGGGTGGGGAAAAGGACTCCCGTTACCATGCTCATTCTCGCCGGAGTCGCCCTCGGGTCTTTACTCACCGCAGGCACGACATTTTTCATGTTCACTGCCCATGACGCGTATCAGGCGATAAACACCCTGGGATGGTTATTCGGAAGCTTATCAACCGCACGATGGAGTGAAGTCGCAGGAATCCTTCCCTATCTTGGTATCGGATTTGTCGTGATAGGCGCTTTTTCTCATCAGCTTAATGTTCTTCAGCTCGATGATCACCAGGCACAGGCCTTAGGGGTGAATGTTGAGCGGACCAAACTTATTCTTATTTTTGCCACTACCCTGGTGACCGCCGCTGCCGTATCGGTAAGCGGGATCATCGGCTTCATTGGTCTTGTCGTCCCTCATATGGTGCGTCTTGTCTGGGGACCGGACCATCGTTTTCTCCTTCCCATGAGCGGTCTCGCCGGCGCTGTGGGACTTATCCTCGCGGACAGTCTTGCACGGACCATGTTCTCCCCGCGTGAACTGCCCATCGGCATCGTGACTGCTTTAGTGGGTGCGCCGTTTTTTCTCTTTTTATTACGAAAGCAGAAAAGGGATATCATGTAATATGAGTGATACGATAATTGATCTTGCACACATTCATTTCTCCTATGGACAAACAATTATCTTAAAAGATGTTTCCCTCTCTGTCTCCGAAGGCGAAATCGTGAGTCTTATCGGCCCGAACGGCGCCGGAAAATCCACCCTTATTTTACTCTCCATGGGACTTATCTCTCCCCTTCAGGGGAGCATAGAGATAGATGATAAACCGATAGACACGTGGTCTTCCCGTGATTTCGGACAATTCTGCGCCTTTGTTCCTCAGAATCCGAATCTTCCCCTGTCATTTACTGTTTGGGAAAGTGTGTTGTTAGGGAGAACTCCTTATCTTGGTTTTTTAGGTATAGCAAAAAAAGAGGATAAAGAAAAAGTTTCACAAGCCCTTTCCTGGGTGGAAATCGAGGATCTTAAACATCGAAAAATCTCCGAACTTTCGGGTGGTGAGCGTCAGCGGGTGGTCCTGGCCCGTGCCCTTGCCCAGGATCCCCGGTGTCTTTTTCTTGATGAACCGACTAACTCTCTTGATGTCCACCACCAGGTAAAGCTTTTATCGTTTATAAGAAAATGTGCAAAAGAAAGACAAGTCACCGTTTTTATCGTTCTTCATGATCTGAACCTGGCATCCAGTTTTTCCGACCGGCTTATTCTTTTACATAAAGGAGAAATCGTGTTACAGGGAACTCCCGGTGAAGTCATGGGGAAGGAGGAGATTCTCTCGGTATACAAAGAGAGTATTACTATTTTCCCACGCCCGGATGAAAAAACCAGACCTGCAATTCTTCCGGTACTGGAATATGATAAATAGAAAGAGGAATATGAATGGATAAAATAACTGATACGATTAATAAGATCCCGGGGCCTTCGCACAATGCCATGGATCAAGCCCGCAGCCGTCAGGCTGAGTTGACAAAACCTTTGGGAAGTCTTGGGCGCCTTGAAGAATTATCAATACAGATTGCGGGGATGACGGGTGTTTCCCGGCCGAAACTCCTTAAAAAAGCGGTCTGTGTGTTTGCCGGAGATCATGGGGTCGCAAAAGAGGGTGTGAGCGCCTATCCCCAGGAAGTGACAGGGCAGATGGTGTATAACTTTCTTCATGGAGGTGCCGCGATTAATGTGCTTTCACGGCATGCTCAAATGCGTGTGGTGGTCGTGGATGCGGGAGTAGCAGTAGATCTCAAGGAACACCCGGAACTTATCGTACAAAAAATCGGCTATGGAACAGAGAGCATTATCCGGGGAAGTGCCATGACAAAAGAGCAGGCCCTGAAGTCTCTTTTATTGGGTATATCTACTATAGAACAGGAAAAGAAAAAAGGGCTCGATATCGTCGCTTTGGGTGAGATGGGTATCGGGAATACGACTCCTTCCGCCGCCATCGGTTCTTTTGTGACCGGAATTCCTGTGGAAAAAATGACAGGAAAGGGAACCGGAATTGATGATGAGAAACGGTTACAAAAAATAAACATAATAAAAAAGGCTTTGACCTTGCATCAACCCAATATCTCGGATGGATTTGATTTATTAGAGAGGCTCGGAGGGTTTGAAATCGGAGCTATCGCCGGAGCAATATTAGGTGCCGCTTCCCTGAAAATACCTGTTGTCATTGATGGCTTTATCTCCACTGCCGGGGCTCTTATCGCTTACTCCCTCTGTCCACTGGTTTCCGGTTATTTGATCGCCTCGCATGTGTCTGCGGAAACAGGCCACGGTGCCATGCTTGAGTACCTTCATCTAACACCCCTTTTTGATTTTAATATGAGACTTGGTGAAGGAACCGGTGCTGCTCTGGCTGTTGGTGTGGCAGAGGCCGCATGCAAATTACTCGATGAAATGTCAACCTTTGAGGAAGCAGGGGTTGCGGGAAAAGAATGAAAACGACAAATCCCTTTATTGCCGCTTTCTATTTCCTCACCAGTCTGCCTGTGACCCGGAAAGAGGTTCCCTTTGAAGCTGTGGCTCGCGGACTCTGGACATTTCCCTTTATCGGCGTATGTATCGGTATTTTTCTTTCTCTTGTCAGCATACCCGGCTCCTTGGTCCTTCCGCCTCTCCTTCTCCCCGGGGTAATTCTGCTTATCTGGGTCTGGATTACCGGGGCCCTCCACCTGGACGGATTCATCGATTGCTGTGACGGACTCCTCGCCCCGAAGACAAAAGAGGAAAGACTCCTTATTCTTAAAGATGTGGCGGCAGGTTCTTTCGGTGTTGTCGGGGCAATTCTGCTTCTGCTCATAAAATTTCTGGCCCTGGCGAGCATCAGCATACATATGCTGCCAATAATACTGGTAATGTCGGCGACTGCCGGAAGATCGGCGATCCTCTATGTGATGTTCAGATTTCCCTATGCCCGGGAAAAAGGGCTCGGTAAAATTTTTAAATCTTCCATTACATTACGGGATATTATTATTTCCCTGGCTGTTCTGTCGGGAATAGCCGGGATCTGCTTCTTTTTTTATTCTCGTACTTTTATTGGTTTTATCCTTATCGGGAGTGCTCTCATCTGCTGCGAGGTATTCGGTTTCTGGGTGTTAAAAAGGATTCCCGGGTTCACCGGGGATGTGTACGGCGCAGCCTGTGAACTGGTGGAAACGGTGACTCTCGTCACTGCCGCCGCGGCATTAAAGGTTGTTATATGAAAAAAAGTTCCTTTTTTCTGGGTGCCACTTCATTTATCTATCAGGATGATATACTTCCGAATGTGAAAAAACTCGCATCAGTTGTCGATGACATTGAACTGGTTCTCTTTGTTGTCGAAGATGATAATAATCTTCCATCTCGTAAAATACTGGAAGAGATCCGGGATATTGCAGGCCGGAATAATTTGGGTTTTACCATCCATCTTCCTTTGGGTATATCATTAGGTGATACTGATGAGGATGTTCGTGCCTCTTCCATCAACCAAAGTATCGATATTATTGATTTGACAAAACAGATTGACCCACGAGCATATGTTCTTCATCTGAACACAGGTGATCCCGGTACAATCGAAGGGGCAAGAGACTGGAATAAATGGGCGGATACCTGTTGTACCTCTCTCGTTTCTATTGCAGCCGGGAGGGTTCCTGAAAACTGTTTAAGCGTTGAAAATCTTGAATCCTACGATATCGAGCGTCTCTTCCCTGTTCTGGATAACACTCATGTAAGTCTCTGTCTTGATATCGGGCATTTGTGGCTTCAGGGGAAGGATCCTGTTCATTATATAGAGAAATATCCCGGACGTATCCGTGTCGTTCATTTGCATGGCATTAATAAACGCGATCACAGCTCCCTCATTCATGCCGACTATAAAGAAGTAAAACGGGTGTTGGATGCATTGACCGCTTGTGATTTCGGCGGGGTTCTTACCCTGGAAGTGTTTAACGAAGATGATTTGTTTACTTCCATAAAAGTCGTGAAAAAGTGGGCTTTGGAAAGAGAGGGAGGAGTGAGTGGATAATCAAAAGTCACATACCGTGCTCATTCTCGGGGGGGTACGAAGCGGCAAAAGCGATGCTGCCCTTAAGCTCGCGGCGAAAATGGCGGGTACAAAACAAAATGTCGTTTTCATCGCCACGGGAACCGCACAAGACGATGAAATGAAAGAGCGGATAGAAAATCATAAGAAACAGCGTCCCCCTGGCTGGACAACAATCGAAGCACAAAGAGAATGCGGACGACAACTCTCCGGTCTGAAGACCAAGGCTGATGTTGTAATTCTTGATTGTCTCACCATGCTTGTGGCGAATTTTCTTATGGAGGGACATGATGCTGATGATGAAACACTCCTGGAAACGAAAATAATCGAAGAACTTCATTCTTTTTTTCATGTCTGTAAGGAAAGAGGCGCGGCCTGCATTCTCGTCTCAAATGAAGTTGGTATGGGTGTCGTTCCCCCTTCAAAAATGGGGAGAGTTTACCGGGACCTTTTAGGCAAGGCGAATAAATACGCGGCAGCCGCTGCGGATAAGGTCTTATTAATGGTGGCGGGATTGGCTGTGGATATAAAAAAGCTGAGTGTGGATCTATAAAGATGACTTACGCACTGCCCCCGGAACAGCCATCCACGCAGGAAGTACTGCATGTTTCGGCGCAGATAACCACACAGGTTCCTATGCACGAATCATCGCATGTGCCGGAGCAATCACCTGAGCAGGTATCCGAACAATCACCCCGGCAGGTGTCGACACAATCACCGGTACATGAATAGTGACAGTTCGAAATGTAACAGGAGACAGACAATCCCAGAATAGAGAGACCGGGAATAATAAGCGAACCTGCCTGTTTTAAAAACTCCCGGCGGTTTACATGGTTTGTATCTGTTTTATCGTCCATAGTTCTCCTGAAAATTTACCGCAACCCTTCGGTTTGTCCCTTATCTATCATTCCGTAAGTCTGGTTCATTCCGCCATACTATGCGAGGACTCTTAGATAGTCGCAACACCGCTGCAATTAGTGACGCAGGTAATGGCACAGTCCGCTTCACAGTCACTTGCGCATGAGGCGGTACATGTTGCGACGCATTGGGTATCGCAGGTATCCGTGCAATCCCCGGAACAACTGGTGGTGCAATCTGTTGCGCATCCGGTAGCGCAATCCCCGGAACAATCGAAGGTACAATCTTCCGCGCATCCGATGGAACAATCCCCGTAACAACCGGAATCGCAGTCGCTGTAACAGGTTGATGCACAGCTGCTGTCGCAGGATCCGTCACAAGAGTCGCCGCAGCCGTTCACGCATTCGGTGTCGCAGGTTTGTGAACAGTCACCCCAGCATGAACCGGTACAGTCATCACAATCAACCGGCGGGCACCCGGTTAAAGAAAGACCGATTATTGTTAATGCCGGAAGAGTAATCTTTAAGCCTTTAGTAAGGAAATCCCTCCGGGTAATCTGTTCATCTTTTCCTTTCATACTCATATCACCCCTGATTCAATGGAGCCACTATCTACCGGTAAAGCACAGCTTATCTATTTAAAATGTAACTACCGATAGAATTATGGTTTCCCTGTAATTCAAATGAAAAACCTCACACTTATTTTCAGAATGACTATATGCATTTGTGAAAACCCCACAGGTTCCACAATTTTCGCATCAATTTGCGGAATCCGCGCAGGTTACAGAGCAGGTAGTATTGCAACTCCCAAAACACCCCCCTGCACAGCTTCCAGCGCAACTCCCGGAACAACTCAGGCCGCAGCTTCCATCACAACTCCCGCTGCAACTCCCGCCGCAGGAGCTGTCACATGTATCGCTGCACCCGCTTTCGCATGATGCCGAACAGCTTCCTTCACAGAATCCGTCACAACTTCCGGTACAATTATAACCGCAGTCATTTGAGCAGCCATTATCACAACCGGAGCAGGTATCTTCACAGGTTCCTTCGCAAAAGCCCTCACAGCTTCCTCCGCAACTGGAGATGCAACTATCGTCACAAGAACCGTCACATGTGTCATCACATGAACCCGAGCAGCTATCCTCGCATGTGCCTTCACAATTACTGCCGCAGGAACTATAACAGCTGCCGGAACAGTCTTCTGAACAGTCCCCTTCGCAGGAATATTCACATCCATAATCGCAGGATCCTTCCGCGGTATCTTCACAAGATGATGAACAGGTATCTCCGCAGTCGAGAATATCACATCCCCCGAAACTAAGCCCCATCATCGCAAGGCCGGGAAGAAGTAAAAGGGCACTTTTTTTTATAAATGCTCTTCTGTCTATCTTATTTGTCGTTCCCACTGTCGTCTCCATTGACTATCAAAAGAAAGCCACCTCCTGTGGAGGTGATCTTTTACTATCAAAAGAAAGCCACCCCTTATGAAGGTGGTCTTTTTCTTAAAACTTGTTATTAGAGTTCCTATAATAATTATATACCATACTTCATTTTTTTCAAATTTTTTTGGGTTTTAAGTTGTTTCGTATCAGGAATAATATATATAAAAGGAAGATTTTCACTTATTTATCTTTATGCCCTCCCAGGCATCAGCTTAATGTGTACTCTATTGATATCTTCATTTCCACTTTCATACCCAGGGAATGGGGAAAGGGGAGGACCCGTCGTATCAATTCCAGGGCGGCTTTATCAAGGATGCGGTGCCCGGAACTTTTGCTCACTCTGCTCTGTATAAAGTCGCCTCCCTCATCAATCATGAACAAAATGGTGACAGTACCTTCCATTCCCCGCTTTCTGGCGAGGGGGGGATAAACGAGGTGTTGTTCTATTTTTTTCTGTAATCCCGTAAATAAGTTATCCCTCTCTCCACGTTCGTATTGTTTATTCCGGGACCAGAGTGTATCGGCGTTTTCTTCATGTTTATGTATTGAGTCATTATCGCTATCGACAATTGTCGTGTTTTGTAAGCTTTGATTCACCGGCATTACATCCTGTTCCGGTTCCCTGTCCAATAAATCCGCTTTCGTCTGTTTTTCCGGGCTTTTTGTTACGGTCTCGCTTTTGTTCTGCTCTTCTTCAACATAAGATTTATTGTCACCGGGATCTTCGGGATTGTCCTGAAGAGCTGCCTTACAGTTACTCTCCTCCTGTTCGTTGTCCCGGGGAAGATGGAGATATTCCAAAGAGGCGCTAAATACTCCCGGTATCGTTTTATCAGGATAAGGGGGGGGCGGGTCATGGAGAACATACATCCCTGCGAACAGACCGATATGGATGAGAATCGATGTAATAAATGAAATAATAAGAATTTTACTTTTTATAAATCTAATCATCCGGCACCGCCTTCTTCTCCGTGACAAAAAGAATATCCCGGGCCCCGGCCTTATACGCATAATCCATGAGTTGTACGATAACACCGAACCGGACCCCTTCATCAGCCTGTATCCGTATCTTTTTTTCATGGGTTGATGCCAATAACCCCTGCAAGATTACCGGAAGTTCTTTGTCCGGAATCGAGCGATTCCCTATCATCAGGGTGTTGTCTTTCTTTACGACAATTGTTATCCCGGTTTCCTCTTGAATTGCCGCTGATTCGGATTCCGGGAGATTCACCGGGATAGCCGGCTTTGTGTAATAGCTGGTAAGGAGAAAAAAGATAAGAAGAAGAAAAACCATATCGATGAGGGGTGTGACCTCGATCCCGTTTGAGTTTTTTCTTTTTCCTTTATAGCGGGCGAATTCAATCATGGGCAGCCTTTATGAGGGAGATGATTTCTTCGCTGTAGTGCTTCATGAGAAAAGCAGTTCTTTCGAGCCGGGTAATAAAGAGGTGATGAGCGATGAGTGAGGGTATCCCGACGATGAGACCGAAGACTGTGGTGACCAACGCCTGCCAGATGCCCCCGGCTAAAATAGAGGGATCGACCACTGTCTTTACTGCCGCGACCTGACGAAATGCCTCTACCATTCCCATAACCGTTCCCAGAAGACCCACCATCGGGGCCATGCGTCCGATGAGTTCGAGCAAGGGAAGACGTTTTTCGAGGTGATGGAGATACATGTCCCCCTTAAGGGATATGTTTTTTTCAATGGTGTCGATGGGGCTTTGTTTCATATCCATAATATCTACAAGAAGCTTTTGAACAGGACCTTTTGCCTCTAAAATCCCGGGGTTACTCTCTTTAAAAGATGATGCGGAGATATCACGTTTCATGGCATCGATAAAGGAGGGCCGGACTCCGGTGGATGAAAAGACGACAATTCGTTCAAAAATAATAGCGAACATGAGGATAGAACCGAGCAAAAGGGGTATCATGAGGGGTCCGCCTTTTAAAAATAAATCAACCACTTGAATTATATCTCCTTATATCAGTTGAACAAAATTTCACAACCTGTCCGGAGTGAGAATCCCGGTAAAGGATAATTGGCCATGCTTTGTGATGACTCATTAAAAAGATTATCCGCTGCCAGGTACAGAGAAAAATTTTGAGTGACCTTGTATGTATAGGATGCGTCCATTATAAATAGTTGGGGAAGAAGCGCGCTATTCGCCTGGTCACTATATTTTACTCCTTCGTAATGGGAATGGATACCAAAGGTGTTTTTACCGGCCTGGTAGTGCAGATTTACATCCAGAGAATGAATTGGAATATAAGGAACCCGTAAGTCATCTTCCAATGGAATATCCTCTGACAAGGAAAAGGAATAAAGGAATGTATAATTTATACGTGCTTTCAGGTTGTCGGTTATCTGAATATTCCATTCGGCTTCGATACCCGGATAGAGACCTTTTTCAAAATTAGTTGGCCGCCATATATAATCCTCTCCCGCCATCCATATAATCATATCTTCCATATACCGCAGGAAACCGAAGATGTTGAGATTATAGGTTTCTTTCATTATTGTTATTCCCAGATCGCCGCTGTAGCCTGTCTCGGGTTTAAGATCGGGGTTGCCTTCTGCCCAGGGGCTGGCAGGCCAGTACAGGTCATTGAAGGTGGGTGCACGGAAAGATTTCCCGAAGTTTGCTTTCATCGCCGTATCTTGTGATAGTTTCCAGGTAACCCCTGCTTTATAGTTAAGATTGTTCTCGAAATCGGAAAAATAATCGTACCGAAGTGAAGCAAAGAGGGTGAGATATGAATTCACATAGAGAGGTATTTCCGCGAATCCCGCGCAATTAAGGCGTTCTTTATCTCCCATATCAAGGCTTTCAAGTGTTTCATAATGGAGAACCCCCCCGTAGAGAATGGAAAAGTAGTCTGATGCCAGGATTTCCTGGGTGAGGTCAATTCCCCCGGATTGTGTTATATGGGATGATTTCTCGGAATAGAGGGGATCGTCGTAATCGACTTTAAAATAATTATAAAAGGCTTTTACATCCAGGGTGAGAATATCAATAAAAAGGGTATCTGTTTTGTATTGTAGTGATGTTCCCAGCCCTGTTTGTTCTTGAGTTGCCTCGGGAGTACTGCTCGTCAGACTCCCGGGAGATCCCTGGTCCTGATACGTACCGATTCCGGAGAGATTTAAATATCCATGGGGCAGTTCGAGGTACACATTACATAATGCATCTCCCCCTGTCAATTCCGCGTTTTCCCTGGCGCGCATGAGGTCCGGTGCTTCCCGGTAGACAAATTCATTCCGGGCAAGAATTCCATTTACCGAGGAATTCAGGGTAATGGATCCGAAGGTATATGAAACATCCATATGTGCCTGCTGTGTATCAAAAAGACTTAAGAAATCCGGGTCTGTTGCGTGTTCATCCGCATCAGTCCCTTTTATAGCAGGCTGAGGGATATAGCTCTTGTTCTCCAGAGAGATACGGAACCTGTTCTTTCCTTTTTTTTTGGTGATAATGTTGATGACTCCGCCTACCGCATCTGCACCATATAAAGCGCTTGCTCCACCCCGTACAATCTCGATTCGTTCAATATTTTCCAGGGGAATAAGAGAAAAGTCCGCGCCGCCATGAGATCCGAAAGCCCTCACTCCATTAATAAGAACCAGCACTTGTGATGATGTACATCCCCGTATTGATAGTGCCTGATATGATCCCTCCGTTCCGTAATCAATCAGGGAGATCCCGGCTTCTTTTTCCAGGACCTTTGCGATGCTGTCCGCATGACTCTCTGTGAGCTCTTTTTCTGTTATCACTGTCACATGTTGAGGCACATCCAGTACCTCTTTTTCCGACCGTGTGGCAGTGACAACCACATCATCCAGATTGACTTGTTTTGTCTCATCATTCCCGTCATCTTTCGAGAAGACATGTGCGAGGGGGAATACCGCGATGACAACTGCCAGCAGAAGAATTTCCGCTGCTCCCTGCATTCCATTTTTAATCATAATAAATCTTTTCTCCTTTTTTTTATCGAGGTGATACGACGATGTAATCAGGTAAGGAGAGAAAAATCGATTTTTGTATGATGCTTAATAAATGCCGGTTATTTATAGCAGAATGCGTTTTCATCCTTTCCTATCCTCGAGGTTATTTTTTCAGAAGGGTTTCCTGGCTCCCGGATTATCTTACTCACAGTGCCTTCTCATCCTCATATCACGTAAAACCTGATAATAAGACAATGACAACAGTTCTGTTTTCATCCCCGGTTACAGTGGCGGGTCCGCTGTGGATTTTCACCACATTCCGCTCTCCTGAACATTGATGTTCATTAATAGTACCATTTTATGGGGAGATGGTAAAGGAGTATATTTTATTTTTTTATGTAAGGGTGATAAGAAGATTATAAGTAACTAATAAAAAATTTATGAATTTTTAACTGAGAACTTAAGAAAAGTTAACGAATTCGCTGTAGTATATATGCGGGAGACGAGAATAATGAATATTCGATCCCGGATTAAGAATTGTAAAGATAAGGAGGGAATTAATGTCATTAGTGAACACAAAAGTGGAAGTTCATAAGATAGAAAGTAAAGAGGACATGAATCCTTCAAAAAAGATTATCGAGGGTGTTTATGTAAAAGAAAAAAAGTGGATAAAATCTGTTCGTCATCAAATGAATGAAAATGAGTTGTTTGGGAATTCAAATATTTCCTGGTTTATCGCCCGAGTAAACGGGGCCCCGGCAGGTCTTTTGCGGCTGTTTTATGATTCGCCATTAGATTTCCCCGATGAATATGAAATATCAATAAAAGAAGGTATAGATTTAATGGAACTGGAATCAAAGGGAAGGTTCGTGGAAATAAGCCGGTTTATGATTTTGCCTGTGTATAGAAGGAATCTCCGGGTCTCTTTGGAATTAATGCGGACAGCGATTAAGGAGGTTGTAAGTAAAGGTTATTCACATTTTATAACGAATGTATTCAAAGGAGAAAAACACTCTCCTTATAGATTCCATGCGAAACTTTTTGGATTTCAGGTTATCGGCACCCATGTTCATGGAGAGTTGAACTGTAATTGCACACGAATAATTATGATCCTGGATATATTATCAGCCTATGTGCGGATCCGAAATAAAAAAAATAGATTTTATGAAATACTATTACATGGGATGCGGGATCTTTTTGAATCGAAACTTTTAAAAAAATATGACGTGGTATCGTAAATAAAACAGGTTTTTAATGGTTTAGAGAAGATCATTTTTATGCGAGATGGTCAAGAAGAATAAAATAAAATGCAGTTGTCAACAATAGTATTTCCTATTTATCAAGCCCAAACTTCTTTAATTTTCTGTTAAGAGTAAAATAAGTTATCCCCAATAATTGTGCCGCAATCGTTTTATTTTTATGTGCTTTATTAAGTGCTTCCAGGATGAAATGTTTTTCTATGTCTGCAAGTGTCGGGAAAGCACCGGAATATGTAATATTCTTTTCTATTTCCTGACCATTATACCCCGTAATTTCAGTTTTGCCGGAATGGGTTTGTATGTATTCCAGAAAATAGGCAAGCGAAAGTTTTTTTGACTTATTCCTGCACACTGCTTCTTCTACCATATTTTCCAATTCCCGTATGTTTCCGGGAAAGTGATATTTTTGAAGTAATATTTCAAGTTCCTTTGGAGGAGTCGGTTTTTTCTTGCCATAGAATTGGGCGGATTTCTTAAGGAAATAATCTAAAAGAAGAGGTATATCTTCCGGTCGTTCCTTTAATGGTGGGATTGAGATTGGATGGGCGAATCTGAATTTTAAATCTTTTCTAAATTTCTCCTGTTTTATTTTCGTTACTAAATCCGCGTTTGTCGCAGCCACTATCCGTGTATTTGATTTTTGGAGTACATCAGAACCGAGAGTATAGTATTCGCCTTCTTGCAGCAGGCGGAGGAGTTTTACCTGGGACTCTTTTTCAAGGTCTCCGATTTCATCTAAAAACAATGTACCCTCTTCTGCTTTTTTAACAAGGCCGTATCTTTCATTCACTGCACCGGTAAAAGCACCTTTTTTATGCCCGAATAAAGTATCGGTGAAAGCTGTATCATCAAGTCCTGCTACATTAACAGTTACAAACTTGCCAGTTCTATTGCTTGAGTTATGGATTGCCTTTGCTATGAGTTCTTTTCCCGTACCGCTTTCTCCTGTTATTAAAATAGCTTTTGAACTTTTGGAAATAGCCTCTATTTTTTTGAAGATAGAAAACATCGTTTTATTATGTGTAATGATTTCAGAAAAATGAGCAGAATTTTCCAAATCTTTTCGGTCTATTTTATTTAATTCACGTATATTCTTTGCTTCAATGTCTTCTATAGTTTCTGCAATAATATTTCTCTTTTTGTTAAGCTCATCAATATGTTTTGATATTATATTATTATTCTTATCTTCTTTGGATTTAAGATTGTTGATTTCAGTAGTATAATCAATTATCTGTTCCCGTAATTTAGCTGTAACTACTTCATTTTCTTCTAATTTTATATTAAAAGCAGTTTTTTCTTTTTCTTCTATAGTATAGTGATAAATACTTATCCCTATGATCGAAAGGATAAATCCTATCGTTGGGGCTATAGTCCGGGGTAATGTTTTGAATGTGATAAAGAGAAATATATTAAAGCATACAAATATCATATAAAGAAGGAGTGATAAACCCAAAAACCGGATTGATTTGAACCTTACCGATAGAAGCCACAAACAGGCAACCATGAACAGACTTATCAAAAATGTACCAATACCATCAATCTCATCTATAAAGTTCTGGGTTAAAATCATATTGGCGATATTAACATGAAGCCCCCCATAGGGATATGCTTTGTCAAAGATACCGGGTCCTATGTCTTTATTGCGGGCTGATATGTCGGAAATAATGGCAACGGAACCTTCAACCTTGTCATAGAGTTTAAGCAAGTGTTCCTGGCTATCTTCGGCTTTCAGTATTTCCGTTACAGGAAATTCAAAAAATGAATCTTTCCATGGAGCAACATAATTGATTATAACCCTGCCTTTTGCATCAACAGGGATTTTTATATCTTTAATAATGTTTCCGGGGAGTTTGGCGTTTTCCAAAATAATATGCTGCCCAAAAGATACTTTTATATTGCCTTCGGTTACTGTGAGGTAATCACATAACAGCCTGAAAATTAAAGAAGGAATATATCCGTCATTGTACTTATATAAGAGCGGAAATTTTCTGTTTATTCCGTCTCTGTCAGGGTCAATATTAACATGACCTAATCCCTTTGCACTCAAGCTTAACTCATTAAAAGGAATAACTGAGAATTCGCAAGTCGGCGGGTTTCCCTTTTGTACTATTTCCGGGTGCCATATGTATCTGGTTACAATATCTTCTGTAATTTTATCTGTTTCTAACGAATAGCCGTGGGGATACAAGATTATCGGATAATAAACCATACCTGAGTTCTCTGTAGCGCTTATGAGCAACCTGTCATTTTCAATCGTACTTTTAGCTCTAAAAAAAACATCATAAGCAAGGAGTTTGATGCCTGCCTGTTTTGCAATAGTTATCAGTTTGCCATAAACCCTCCTGTCCCAGGGGGTAAGCTCAAGTTCCCTGTAGCTGGAATCATTAAAAACAATATGAATCACATAAGGAGAAACCTTTTCCTTTTCAGCTGCTGCATACCGCAGATGGAAGAGCAGATCGTTTATTTGAGAGTTCCATACTTCAAATATCCCGGGAAAAATAAAAACAATAAGATGGGAAAATAGGAAGATGGCTGCTATAATGATAAGTAATATTACACTATTTTTATGTTTCAGGTTCAGCATGTATCTCCTTTTATTGCCACAAAGGCACGAGTTTGTTCCCCAATGCTCAATTCTGATTGTCTTTGCATAAATGCCTTCTGTCTCCACCCCTGCCGCATTGAACTTGTCCTATTCTCCCAGTGGAAAGCTAGTGGATATGGATCTCTCTTCTATGATTTTGGGGATGGAGGAGTCGGTGTTTTTGATATAAGAAGGCGTATTTGAATATAAGAGAAGGGATTGGTTGTATCGCAATAAGAAAAGGAATTTCATAGTATCGCTCCAATGTAAAGCTGGTAACAATCAACATATAGCATGCAGCTATAATATTACTCCTTTTGTATTAAGAAATTCTTCAATTTTGTTTATAAATAAAATTGTCCTATCAATTTGTATTTTTACATCTTCTTTCGTTATTTCAAAAAAATCATCATAATCACTTAAATTTCGTTTATTCTCAGCGCCCATAAATATTTTTGAGAGTTCTTTATCAAAAATCCCGGTTTTTACATAATGTTCATTAAAATAAGCAATAACTCCCGAATGTTTTTTTGTTTCAAAGCTATCTAATGCTAATAGCGCTTTTACTGAATGAAAAATAGCATAATACGCCCGGTTTAATGCTTGAAGCAGCAGATCTTCATGAAAAAGAATTAAGGAAGCATCATAATCGGATTTTGCTTTTTGAAGTCGGGATAAACTTAATTTTATTATCTCAGGCTGCATATATCCTTATACCTTCCTTTTCAATATTTTTTAAAAATGGTTTATAGCTTTTTTCCGTAAGATAGCTATTAAGGGATTTTACAAAAGCAGAGATGACAACTCCATACTGAATTGATAAATCAACTGCAACATCCAGAATGAGTTCCTCTTTTTCTTTTATATTAGTTCCATCTATAATTATTAAAAAATCCACATCCGAATCTGTAGTATTATCACCTCTTGCATATGAACCAAATAAAATGACTTCTTTTAATGTGTTGCCTAACATTATTTTAAGCTGATCTTTTAAATACTCGGTTATTTTTTTCAGTTTATCTTCATTCATAGATATACCCCTTTAAATAAAATGGAAGATAAAACTTTTATAATAAAGATTTTTATCTTTCTCTAAATTCAATAACGCTCTTCCACCCTTTAAAGTATAGACTTTTTTTATATGTTTCACAATAGCAGCAACTATCGGCATCCAGCTATCTGTTTTTTTGCCACAAAGGCACCAAGGCACGAAGCTTTTTAATATTAATTCCTCCTTCGTGTCTTCGTGGTTCCATTTAAAATAAAAACCTCAGAGGCACAGAGGTCGCAGAGTTAAAATATTATTTTCCTGTTCTCCCTATGTTTCCATCGCTATATTCAATATTATTATCCATATTTTCTTCTTTCTTTTTTCTTCCTCCGTGTTCTCTGTGTCTCTGTGGTTTCATTCTTTTTAATGCTCAATCCGTATCGTTTTTGCATAAAAGCCATCTACTTCCACCTCCACCGCATTAAACTCGTACTGGTCTCCCATTCCACGAAAATCGCAGGCAACAAGGACTATGTCCTCTTTTACTTTTTCCTGTCCTTCCACTAACCTGACAGTTTTAATTTCTTCGATAACCTTTTGCCTTGCTTCTTTAAGTTTGGTGTCCGGAGTCGTATTGCTGTAAAAATATTCCAGATAAGTGGTCGTTAGCTCTTCCAGTTTTTCCAGGCGTTTATTTGAGGCTATAAGATAAAATTTTTCCGTGCCACTTTCGTCGTCCAGAAAAAACCATTCGTCTCCTTTGGGGATTAAATAGTTTTTGTTGAACTTATAAAAGCCGTCAAAGTCGCTTATCATAGTAGGGAAGAGCAGGTAAAGACCATCGGACGTGTCCTGGAAAAAGAGATAGATATAGGCGTTTCGGATGGGTTTGATGTAGATTTTAAGCTGGTCGCCGGAGGAGAGCGGGGTGGAGATGGATTTAAAGTCGATAGCTTGGGGGACGGAGGTGTCGGTGTTTTGGTAGAGGAAGGCGTATTTGAATGTAAGAGAAGATAGTGGGACTGTGTTAAGAAAGAGTAATATTGTTAGAAATGGTATTAATTTTTTCATAGGGCCTCCTGTATAGCTATCAGCCGTCAGCAATCAGCTTTCAGCTTTTTAATTAATGAACTTAACATTCGTTTTATTTCAATAATATTATTATTCAGTTCATCATATACTGAACTATTAAAATATTTTAAGTCAAATGTTAATAATAGTTGGTATTCTAACTCACTTGCAGAACCCATTGCCATTTGTAAAAAACGGCGAAAATCAGCATCAGTACTTCGTCCACAGCCTTCTGCAATATTTGTCGGTATGGAAGAACTTGAACGTCTCATTTGGTTTGAAAGTCCATAAAGCTCTTCTTTTGGAAATTTCGTGGTTATTTTATAAATTTTAAGTGTTAATTTATGACTTTTTTGCCATACTTTTAAGTTTTTAAAATTTTTCATTGATAGCACTCAGCTTTCAGCCAACAGGTTTCAGTTTTTAAATTACAACCAACTTTCTTAGCTGACTGCTGACTGCTGACCGCTTCTTTTTGGCGTATTTGGAGGTGGTTTGGGAGGCTTGGGAGAATAGGG
>JAFGRV010000607.1 GCA_016934975.1 Spirochaetales bacterium
AGATGAGCGGTTCCCGAACCGACAAGTGGGAAACAACCTTAAGGGGATATGAATCATTATATCTACCGGGCATATCCCCTTAAGGAAGATAAGACTATATAAAAAATAATGCTGGTAAAATATGAAATTATCAGTATTTCCGATCGCCGGATGTAATAAAAGGTCCGTAAAATGACACTTTGGCGATGGAGAATTTATCCATTTCGGAGGGAGAAGAAGTCATGATTATTAAAGTAATAGAAGTAGTTTCTGAATCCACAAAAAGCTGGGAAGACGCTGCCCAGAGTGCTGTGACAGATGCATCAGCCACAGTAAAGAATATCACCGGCGTCGATGTCATTGGTTTTAAAGGTGAAGTTCAGAATGGAAAAATCGTTAAATATAAAGCTCACTGCAAGATAGCATTTATTGTAGATAAATAAGCCTTTCAATTACCCTAAGGCAAACAGCTATAGTTTCGCGGAACAATTCTCTTTTATCTGGCGCCCGTTAGGAAATGGTTCCTTCGGCTTGTTACCATGCTTCAAGAGAAGATTTGTTTTTTACCAATTTTAAAAAATCATCCTTGATTATTCAGATGATATTTCCTTTTATTTTTCTCATTTTTGTATTATACTTACCCTATGAAAAAAACTCGTCATTTAATTAATTGCAATTCATACAAAAACCTTTGATTTTGACAAAAGGGAACTGCCCCCGGTTGAGTCTCCGAAAAAATCCGGAGCCGGATAATGACGTTAATCGTTATGAAAAAGAAATTATTCGTTTCTGAGCCCGGTTATTAATGCGGGCATCACTGAAAAATGAAGTAAGGAGAGTGGATATGTCTGAAATAGTGAGTCAAAAAGAAATTCAGAAGCTCCATCTGTCTGTTCCGTCAGAGCCTGGTTCTCATGACGCACAAGACGGATCATCGATGAAGAAAATAGAGAACTATGAATTTGACAGACCTTACAGTTTTACGCGAAATCAACGTATAAACCTTACGGATCTCCATGAAAAGTTTACCCGGGAAACAGGCGCTTTATTCTCGGAAATGATGAACACTTCTTCCGCGCTTCATGTTGCCAGTGTGAATGAAATTTTTTATGAAGAGTTTATACGGTCCGTACCGGATCCCTGTTCACTCACTATAATTGAGATGGCACCCTATCCGGATCCTCTACTCATCAAAATAGATCTGTTGCTGGTTCATTCTATCATCGACTTCCTTACGGGTGGAAACGGACAATTTGAAAAAAAGCGCCCTGTCATAACAGAGTGCGAACTCATATTATTAAAACAGGTACTCGATAAAACTCTGTTACCATTACGAATGATGTGGCAGACCCGGATTGATGTTCATCCCCGGCTTAAAAAGATCGAAACAAATCCCGGGCTGGTAAAAATTGTTCCTTCGGATACCATGGTATTGATTGTGACTATCGACTCATGTATCGGGGATGCCCGGGGGTTTTTGAATATATGCTATCCCGCTTCTTTTATAAAAGCGGGATATGAAACAGAGAAACAAGTCGGCGAGGGAGATAAAAATAATTATACGGTGAAGAACGTGAAAAATCTTATGTATAAAGAGTTTTCCCAATTTACTATAGATAATTCTTCCCTCCGTCGTCTTACAGAGTGTAAAGGGAAGATTGATGTGGTTGTTCCAAAAGATTTCAAGAGTATTCAAAAATATGTTCCTGTGATCCGTAAAGAGGAGGAGAAAGTTGATGCACCAACAGCAGAAGTATCCTGAATCAGTACAAAGACAAAACTTATATTCTTCGAATTTCAAGTCGATTATAAATTTTCCTGTCATTCTTCAATTTTATGATGGGGAAGTGTCTCTTGTGGATATCCGGAAAAAAATAAAAGTAATAGAGGAGTATGTTGACAGACAGGCAGATGTGTTAGTCGGCGGAAAGATTATCGGAAAAGTTACTGTTAAACGAAAAAAAGAGAAGATCCGCATTCAGGTTAAAGATATCCTTTATAAAGGCCATAATGATTTTTTTTCTGACTGTATTATAAAAGTGAGATGTGTATTGGATACAGTACGAATGTCTGCCGGTTTTTTTAATTCATTAAAACCCGGAAGTTTAGTTCCCCTAAAAAAGAAATGGGGTGATAGAGTGGACATCGTTTTTAATTCCAAGACCGTCGCATACGGTACGTTGGTGATGATTGATGAGGATCATTATGGTGTCATGATTTCTGATTTTTTAAAACCCGGTGAAAAAGAGACGAATCAGGATGAACAGAGAAGAAGGGAAGAACCGGAGTTTGTGTGTACGGTTGAGTTAGGTGAAAAAGAAATAACGGTGAAAGAGGCTTCTCGTTTCGTCATAGACTCCGTGATTGAACTTAACAAACCTATTTCTCACCCTTTCACACTCCTCATTAATGGTCATCCCGTATTTCACGCAGACATTATTAAAGATGGAGAAAAGTATGCTGCCAGAATTGTCGATACGGATGCATATTCCCGTTATATTCAGAATCACGAGAAAGATGAAACCCGGCCCGATGATTCATCGACACCTGAAAAAGAAAAAGATCATCTTCCTTTCAGTTTTATTACGGAAGCAGAGGCTTTTATTATTCCTCATTTTCTCCATGATGAACATCCCCAGACAATCGCATTACTCATTTCCTGTCTCGAACCGGAAATTGCACGGGTAATATTATTAAGTCTTTCCAAGGAAGTCCAGTCCGATGTCACACCACGGATCGCTCTTATTAAAAAGGTGAGACCGGCTATTCTTTATACCATCGAGAATTATATTAAAGAGAAACTGCTTTCCCTCCCTGCTGCTCATGAAATCGGCGGCATAGAAAAGGTTCTCCACATTTTAAGAGGTCTAAAGCCTGAAGAAGCAAAAAAAATACTTCATGGAATGGAAGAAAAGCATGCCTCTCTTGTATTCGAGTTGAGGAAATTATTATAATAATTACACCTATATCCTCATTTCCATTTGATTTTTCCGGTAATTAAATTCCCGAAGGTTCATTGTCCCTCACTCTTTGGACCATCCACAGAAGATGTTTTTTCACATCATCCGGCCAGGGAGAGATAAGTTCATCGAGGCGGTCCCATTTTTTCGCGTACAATGCCCTGGATGCTTCCTCGAATCCTTCAAAATTTCCCGCCATGGCCCACATGAAATTTCCCGCGGCTTCCAATAACTGCCGGGTTAGATTTCCATTCCCGTCTTTTTTTCTTGCCGCATCGACCAGCCGACGGAGTGTTCCCGAAGCCCCGTGGGGTTGATCCTTGAGCCACTCCCAATGCCGTGGAAGCAGAGATATTTCTTTACAGACCACACCAAGCCGCGGTCTTCCGGGCCCTTTCTGCGGGAGTTCCGGTAAAACCCGGCTTAATACGTCTTCTAATGTACCTTGCATGTTGTAATCGACTTGACGGCCGGTGGCATTTTTAAAAATAAGAATCTGATCTTGTCCTTCCGAATCAAGATAATCTTTTGTTCTTGTGAGTACTGCTTGTAAGTCGCCGGTAACAATGAGATTACATCCTGCAAAAGCTGAAAAATCTTTGTTCGTTTCCATAATAACTACTCCATTTTTTTTTCGGGTTTATTATTTCCTGTTCTTGTAGAAAGATTCTCCATCAATAGTGTTCCGTACATTCCAACTGCTCTTCATCTCTTGTGAATAACTCTTCACAATCTACATGGAAATAATGACGATATAATGAATCGTTACTATAATTATACCCGGGTAATATTATTTTGTCAATATTACCCGGGTA
>JAFGRV010000092.1 GCA_016934975.1 Spirochaetales bacterium
ATGGGGATATATTTTTATACACATACCCCGGATATAGATATATATTTTAAATAAGGGATATATCCTGAAAATCCGGATGTATATACATATGATTTTTATGTGTATGCTTTTGAGGATAAATTGGGAGGGTAAATAATGGCAGAAAGCAAACAGCGAATAGAAACATTCATACCGGCTTTCTTCGGTATAGAAATTGAAGGCGTCCAATCGGGAAAATTCACCAAATGTGAAGGACTTGAGGCAGAGACATATATTTATGAGGTAGAAGAAGGCGGACTTAATTCCAATACACATAAATTTATAGGAAGAACACGATTTCCTAATCTCATTTTGGAGAATGGTATTACTGATAATAATGATCTTTTTAACTGGTATAGAGATACGGTTATGAGTGATAACAAGATTGAGAGGAAAGACGGTTCCATCATCATGTATAATTCAGCCGGCCAGGAGATTAAACGGTGGAATTTTTACCGTGCTCTTCCCTGTCGATGGGTAGGACCGGAATTGGGTGTAAACATTGGTGGTGTTGCTGTGGAACGTATAGAAATTGCTCATGAAGGTTTGGAAGTGGATGAATCCTGATACACTCCCGGAAGAGTATTGACTCTTTTTAAGTATACTATACAGACAATTTTTTAAATTGTCTGTATTTCCATTTGTAGTTTTTAAGTTGTGCATAAATGAAATAGAAAGGAAGATAATATGGGTTTGGAGAAAGCAGTTATAAAAAATCTTGATAAAGATGAGGATGTCGAGGTTCTCTTTAATCCGAAAGAATATATAATTGAAAAAAAAACACCCTGGAAAGAACAGGAAATACAGGGGCTTGATTCTCCTGCCGTCGAATTCACCCTTGGAGAAAGGAAAAGACTCTCCATGGAATTATTTTTTGATACATCGGAAGAAAAAACCGATGTACGGGAATATACCGATAAAATAGAAAATCTTATGCTCGTTGATCCCGATGAACACAGACCGCCATTGCTGCTCTTTTCCTGGGGAAAACTAAAATTTAAATGCGTACTCGAAGACCTCGTGCAACGATTTACCATGTTTTTGAATGATGGTACCCCGATCAGGGCAATCTTAAAAGTGCTTTTTAAAGAGTATTCCACCGCTGCAAGTCAGGTTAAAGAAAAACCGCGGCATTCATCGGATCATACAAAACGAATTATAATGAGAGAAGGAGAAACACTTTCATCAATTTCCGCACGTGAATATAATGATCCCCGGGTATGGCGTGAAATCGCCGACGCTAACGGAATAGAAGACCCGTTAAATGTAAAACCGGGAACCGTACTAAAACTTCCTCCTCTTTATTAGCAGGAGATGAAACGTATAACTTTTGATAGCTCATTGCAAAAAAATCTTTGATAATGGTTTTCATGCAATGTAACTATAGAGAGAGGATAAAAAAGTGGCTTCAGATGTTGAGATTAAATTAACACCTTGTTTTGTTCTTTACCTCAATGGCTCACGTTTTACAGCAGAACAGGAATATAGTGTAAAACAGATTATAGTAGAGGAACGGGTAGACCTGCCTTCCTCTTTTTCAATTACTATTTCCGACACTCTCAGAGAATGGACAGACTCCGATTCTTTTTCAGAAGGCTCCGAAATAAAGATAATGCTCGGGTACAAGGATGATATAGAAGAAGTGTTCTGCGGGGAAATCATCAGTATTAATCCCCAGTTCCGGATGAAGAGTGATGATATCCTCGTTATTAAAGGGCAAAATACGATACACCGTCTCTTACGTGGAAAGAAGACTCGGTCATTTGTTGAAATGACAGATGCTGATATTATAAAAGAGATCGCCTCGGAGTGCGGATTAAAAGATGACATGGATGATATCGGTGTGGATCATTTATTCACAATGCAGAATAATATGACAAATTATGACTATCTTATGATGATGGCCAGGAAATACAATTGTAAAATGCATGTCAAAGACAAAACCCTCTTTTTTAAAAGAATTCAGGATGAATCAAACGATGAAGTGGTCGCCGAATGGGGAAAGACATTACTCGAGTTTAATGTACAGGCGGATGTGAACTCCCTTGTTTCCGAAGTTGAGGTGATCGGTTGGAATAATGAGAAAGGCGAAGCGATTACCGGGACAGCTACCGTGGATGATATTGTTGCGATATTTGACAGGGATGTCTTCGGCGGATCAATTGTGAAAGAAAACTTCGGCGATACAAAAATGGTGGTCGTCGATAATGCCGTTATCGATCAGGGGAGTGCGGATTCATTGGCCCTTGATATTATCTCGAAAAATTCTATGAATTACGTTCGTGGTACCGGAAAGGTTCAGGGAAATTATAAGATTCATCCCGGTATGATGATTGAGCTGAAAGAACTTGGGTCCAGGTTTTCAGGTACATATTATGTAGAGAGTGTCAAACATATCTTTGATGCGAGTGCCGGGTACACTACATATTTCTCAGTTTCAAAAAACGCGACATAGCATGACCTTTACGGTTTACGTATAAATTCTTGTTTTTTGGCACAAATTTTAAAAATAGTCATGAGAGAGCAGGAGGGGCGGCGCGTGAATTATTACCCTATCGAAACAGATACTTTTCTTCTTAATCCCTTATATACTCCCGGGGCCCTCAATCAGCTTAGAGATTTATGCAGGAATAATGATTTTAAACAAAATTCAAAAGTGTATACGAATGAACTGAATCTATCCGATTCCATGGCCAGGATAGAAAAATTCGCCTCCATAGAATTGTATTGGTTTCATAACAGATTGTTTATTATTCTGGATAAAAAGTCGGATTCTCCCATCGGAATGATAGGATTAAAAGATATTGATTGGCTGGAGCACCGCGGGGAAATTATCAGTATTATGGATAATGAATCGATTAAGAGAAAAGTAATCTCAGGCCCCCTGAAACTCTTATTAAAAAATGCATTAAATGATTGGCATATTCTTCGTATCCGGACCAGACTTCTTTCAACAGATTCATATACTATGGTTGTATTGAAAAGCTTCGGTTTTTCCCTGGAAGGTACATTGCGGAAAGATCTCCTGATTGATGGTGACTATGTTGATATTAATATACTGGGACTTTTAAAAGAAGAATTTCACTCTATGAGCGAAGTATAATCTTTTCTCATTAATAAAGTATAGACTGAATGAAACAGCCGGGCATAAAAATAAATATTCATCATATTCTCCCTGTCTCGGAAGTGAACGGACCGGGGAAAAGAGGCGTCATATGGGTGCAGGGATGTGTTTTCCGCTGTAAAGGGTGCTTTAATCAGGATCTTATTCCCTTTAAACAAGCGAACCTCATGAAAATTCCGGATATAATGGCCGCACTCTGGATTTCTGAAATAGAGGGTGTTACTATTTCCGGCGGTGAACCTTTTGCCCAGGCTCAATCGCTTTCATTGTTGGCAAAAGAAATTGTAGGGGCCGGATTAACCCTGATGGTATATACCGGGTATACCTATGATTATCTTTTGGAAACAGATGATCCTGGCGTAAAAGATTTTTTATCGTATATCGATATACTGGTTGACGGACCGTACAAACAGGATTTCAAGCCAAACTCTTTATGGGCAGGCTCGGGTAATCAAAAAATTCTTTTTCTTACCAACCGTTATGCCAATTATGAAAATGAAATTTATCAGAAAGACCGTTATGTTGAGTTTCACATTACTTCCGGCGGACTCATAAAAGCAACAGGGTTCTCTCGTTGACAATGACCCTTCTTTATGCTATTATTCCGCATATTCTTATTTTTTAACAAGAATATGCGGAATAATAGTAAAAGACCACCTGCAAAGTCCGTTCCGTGAACGGCGGTGGCTTCCTTTTGATAGTGAAACGCAGGTTTGCGTGAAAACAAGAATTTTCATAACGGCAAGCTTGTAATAAATTGATTCTTTGGGTTGCGGGCGAAGCCTGCGTAATGAATAGAGTGAGACAATAAAATTTAGTTGAAAATGTAATGAGGGGAGCAGAGAGAGAAGAGTGATTGAAAAAAAGAAAATACCGATTACAAAAAGAATTGAATACTTAATTCGTGCCCGCTATTCAATCCTTTATATCGTTTCCAGTGAAGAAGCCCGGGTTATCGATTCCATCAGGAATATTGCTTTTGAAAGGGCAAAAAAAGAAAGAACGAAGGAAATGTGCATATGGTCTATAACAAAAGGCCTTGAGATGGGTGAGAATAAAATTCTTGCGGATTTGCGGGAACCCCTGAAAGTGCTTGACCATATTATCGAAGAGGATATAGAGGGGTTTTTCATTCTTAAGGATTTTCATCCGTATATGAAAGATCCTGTGGTTATGCGTAAATTAAGAGACGCAAACAGAGCCATAAAAAATCAATATAAAAACATTTTTATCCTTTCACCGATTGTGAATATACCGATAGAACTGGAAAAGGAAATTGCCCTTGTGGATTTCGATCTTCCGTCAAAAGAGGAGATCGATTCTATTATTGAATTAATACTGCGGGCCATAGGAAATCCGACAAAGGTGAATGTCTATAATGACCAGCTATTCAGAGACAAAGTCATTGATGCCGCCCTGGGTCTGACCGCGGAAGAAGCTGAAAATGTATTCGCTAAATCCCTCGTACAAACAGGGGATTTTGATATTGATATCATTTTATCCGAAAAAGAACAGATAATCAGAAAATCCGGTGTCCTTGAATACTACAAAACAATGTATGATTTTCAGGATGTGGGTGGGCTTGAGAATTTAAAAGCCTGGATCAAGCGACGGGGTCTGGCGTTTACCGATAAAGCCCGTCAATTTGGGCTTCCCCAGCCAAAGGGAATTCTTCTTATCGGTATTCCCGGCTGTGGTAAATCACTCACCGCTAAAGCGATTAGCGCTCTCTGGAAATTCCCCTTGTTGCGGTTGGATGTGGGGAAAGTATTTTCAAGCCTTGTGGGAAGCAGCGAAGAGAATATACGCCGGGCTATCCAGACTGCCGAGTCCATCGCTCCCTCTATTCTCTGGCTTGATGAGCTGGAAAAAGGATTTTCCGGTATCGGTTCATCGAATGTTTCCGACGCGGGCACAACAGCACGGGTATTCGGGACATTTCTTACCTGGCTCCAGGAAAAGGAAAGCTCCGTATTTGTTTTTGCCACATCAAATAACATATCCCAGCTCCCCCCCGAACTTCTGAGAAAAGGAAGATTCGATGAAATATTTTATATTGATCTCCCGACTAAAATAGAGAGAAAAGAAATTTTTTCCATTCATTTGCGTAAACGAAATAGAAATCCGGAATCCTTCGATCTCGATACATTAGCGGATTTGACAGTCGGATATTCCGGATCTGAAATAGAAGAGATTATAATTTCCGGGCTTTATGAGGCCTTTGAGCATGGGAAAGAACTCGATGATGGTAAACTTTTACGAAGCACGAAAGATATGATTCCTCTTTCACAGACCATGAAAGAAGAAATCAAAATCATACGGGAATGGGCAAAAACAAGAGCCAGGAAAGCGAGTATCACAAGTTTTGAAGATGAAGAGGAAGATAATTACAGGAAAATAGAGATGAAATAGCTTATACTCATCAGTGTTAAGGAGGGCCTTATGGCAGAAAGACATGATATCGATATTACCATTTCCAATACAGGAGAAGTTCACCTCGAAGTAAAAGGGATAAAGGGCTCCCGGTGTCTGGATATTACCAAAGATATAGAAGACGAATTGGGTATTGTTATAAACCGGGAAAAAAAGTCAGAGTTTTATGAGCAAGTGAATGATACGGATATAAACATAACGAATACAAAATAATGTGAAATTGATAGTAGATCAGGAGTAATACGGAGATGATGCAATCAGAGATCTTATTTACACTGCCTCTCGGATATATGGATGAAGATGGTAAAGTCCACAGACAGGGGAAGATGCGTCCGGCTACTGCATTCGATGAACTGAGTATCCAGGATAATAAGAAAAATCTTTTTAATATGAGATATAGAGACATTCTCATGCTTACCCAGGTCATCGTCGAGCTTGGGGAATTAAAAAGCATAGAACCTGAAGTTATCGAAGGACTTTTTGAGATGGATTTTCTCTATTTACAAATGCTTTATCGCGAAGTCAATAGTTCATATGAAAGGAAAATCGAAGCCCGGTGTCCCGCCTGCGGCAATATCGATGAGATCCTCATGGCAGATTTATTCAAAGATATGCATTATTACTTTGCTCCGACGGAAAAAGACGAGACTAAAGCGAGTAAAAAGAAGGGCACTTTAAAATAAGATGGCGATTTATGAGAATTATACAAAAGAACTTCTCCTCCGGAAATACCGGGAATCGGGAGGGTTTTCTCATGATGAAATTCTAAATAACGATTTAACTGATATTTCGTTTAAGGGGATTCAATTAGATTATGTTCATATAAAGGAATCCTTTCTTGACAGAGCTCTTCTTTCGGGTATGAAGTGCAGCAATGTGACCATAGAACAGTCGAATTGTACTTCACTCCTCGCTCTCAACTCTCAGATCGACAGCAGCCGGATAATGAACAGTAATTTAATTAAGGCTGATTTTTCATCTTCGATACTGAATGGAATGTACTTTGAGAATAGTATCGCCCATAGTATACGCTTTTCTCATGCGCGGATTACCGCATCATATTTTAATGAGTGTCAGATGTATAAATCAAAATTCGATCACAGTATCCTTATTAAAGTATTTTTTCAGCCCGGAACAAAAGGAGATCTCTCCACACTCCAGAAAGCCGATTTTTCCGGTTCAATGATTATCGAGTCTTCTTTTTACAATATAAATTGTATCGGCGCTCTTTTTGATGAAACTGTTTTTATCGGTTGTAATTTTATTGGCGCACATTTGGATGAAATAGACCGGTCGAAAGCGAGTTTTATCAATTGTACTTTCGAAGATAAAGAGTCTGTTTTAAGAAAAATGACAAATTCGCCGACAGGAAGTCATTTGTTTTAACTCATAGGTATGAGATTTATTCAACGTAGTTGAATTCCGATTGTAAATTTCAGAGGTGATATTCAACGTAGTTGAATTCCGATAGTAAATTTCAGAGGTGATATTCAACGTAGTTGAATTCCGATAGTA
>JAFGRV010000608.1 GCA_016934975.1 Spirochaetales bacterium
GTAAAAGAACGGCTTAAAATCCTTAAAGAAATACGCAGGCTCTCGGAAGAGATCGAAAACATCAGCCTGACCATGGAGAATATTCAACGACTTATTTCGTTCTCCCGGATTACTATCAAACTTGAACAACGTCTGACGGAATTATCGAATGAAGATAAACATGCTATCCCATTTCCCTGGATCGCGTCTCTTGATCCCTTTTATATTTCCCTTTCCACTCTCGAAGGAAAAGTCAAGATCGATGTCGGGGATGAATTCGCCGTATTTGATAATAAAAAATACTTTTTCGCGGAAAGCACCCAGGGAGTGAGGCTTCATATTGCATCAACCCGCAACTCACCCGCCGGGGACGTTTTCTTCTGGCAAAAAGCAGTTGATTATCACCTGAGCCGTTTTTATAAGGAATCACAATTAATGGACCTGGGAAAATTCAAGGCGGTGCAGTTTACGAGTAAAGATGCAAAGCCTTTTTATTATCTCGTCGGTGTCCTGATTAAAGACAAATATATTTTTGTATGTGAAGTACTTTTCCCGAATCAGGCCGCATTTGATGACCTGGGGGAATCCGTAAAAAAATATTTATCACTGTGCAACATAAACTGATTCACCTGAAACAGAGGAGTAGAGAATGAAAGGAAACAAATTTTTTATACTGATAGTGATGCTGCTATGGATAATGATCAATATCCTCCCCGGGTATAGCGCGGAAAACTATAGACGCATTACCATTACCGCGAGCTTGATTGTCTTTGACCCGGAGGGAACCCAGGAGACAATTGTCGCATGGCTCACGGAGAACCGGGGATATTTTCTTATCAAATCGGATACTCTTTTAACAGCCCGTGTACAGGTGGAAAAAGTCCGGGACTTTACTCATCTCCTGGAGGCTCTCGGGGTGGATATAGAGAAAATATCCGAAACATCCGAGGATATCCGGGAAGAACTCATCACCCTCTCGTCGGGGATAAAAAGCAGGGAAGAAATCCTGGAGAAGAACCTGAAACTTTTTAACAGGGCTGATGTGGAAGACACCCTGGGGATAGAGCAGGAACTTGTGCTTCTGCTCAATGAGATTGAGGGTCTTAAGGGGAGACTGAACAAACTGAATGTGGATAGAAAATACGCGTATATAGAAATTTCTTTTACTTTCAAAAAATCCGCACTTCCCCAGAATGTGCCGTCATCTTTTGCCTGGATCAATACCCTTGATCTTTATCAATTCAAACAGGAGGGTTTTTCCAATGAAAATTAGATATTGCCTCTCTATAGCGCTTTTACTCCTCATCATAAGCGGCTGTTCACAGATCGGTGTGGAAAAACCGGGGGGTTTCGCGGATAAATTGATGTATAATGAGTATAATGCCATAAGCCCGGAAGGTGTGCTCTACAGGGTGCGGTATGTTAAGAACTATCCGGAAAAAGATATTATGTTCTGGCAAAAAGCAGTGAAACTGCATCTGGAAAAAGAAGGGTATGATTATCTGACAGAAACAGAGTTCGATGCCAAAGGGAAAAAGGGGATATTATTTGAATGGGGCGCGCCATATGGTCATGAAAACTACATTTATATGACCGCGATTATTGTATCGGGTAAAAAAATCGCCATCGCGGAAGCTGCCGGGGAATTTACCCTCTATCAGGAATACAAAGATGAACTTTTAAAGAGTGTTAAAACAATAACAGTACGCTAAAGAGCGATAGGCAGGAAATTATGAAACAATTCGGAAAAGCCCGTATCATATTTATGATTTTTGTGATTATTCTCATTATTCTGGTTATATCCAGTTTGATAACGGCAACTATCCCATTTTTATCGGCTCCGAAGTCTTCACAAAATCAATATGATTATAAACAAAAGATGGATGAATCGAGCAGCTCCGGAGTGACTTCCGAAGATTATGAAGGTGGTTACGAGCGGGGGATTTCAAAGCGGGAAGATATATCGACGAAAGATCAGGATTCCGTAAACCAGGAGGAACAGGTTGATGACCGGATGAAGGTCTACTTTGGGTTTTTACGTCTTCGTGTGGATAATATTACGGAATCACGGAGTACTATTTCTTCCATGGCAGATGAAGCCGGGGGGTATGTCGAAGAATCCTATGAAGACACGATTATTATCCGTATTCCCAAAGAACTTTTCAAGGAGATTCTGGGGAGGCTTATGAATCTGGGAGAAGTGCTGAACAAATCCATCGAGACCTATGATGTGACGGATTTCTTTCAGGACCTTACGGCCCGGCTGGAAATAGCAAAAACAACCCGCGACCGGCTTTATGCCCTCCTTGAAAGAATTACCGATGTAAAAGAACGGCTTAAAATCCTTAAAGAAATACGGAGGCTCTCGGAAGAGATCGAAAACATCAACCTGACCCTGGAAAATATAAAAAGGCTTATATCCTTCTCACGGATCACCATTAAGCTTGAACAGCGCCTGACGGATCTCTCGACTGAAAATAAACAAACGATTCCCTTCGCCTGGATAGCAGCTTTAGATCCCTTTTATATTTCCCTCGCCCGTTTGAGCGGGAGGGTGAGCATCAACCTCGGGGACGAATTCGCCGTGTTTAAGAATAAAAGATACTTTTTTGCAGAGAGTACGGAGGGTGTCCGGCTGCATATTGCATCAACAAAAAACACACCCCGCGGGGATTCGGAATTCTGGCAAAAGGCGGTTGAATATCACTTATCCCGGTTTTATAAAGGAACGGAATTCCTTGATCTGGGAGTTTTTAAGGCTGTGGAGTTTACGAGTAAAGACGCGGAACCTTTCACCTATATTGTGGGGGTTTTCGTAAGAAAAGACACAATCTTTGTCTGCGAGGTCCTTTTTCCAAACAGGAAAACCTATTCGGAATGGGGAGATGAGGTAAAAGAATATATTACCGGGAGTACTATCCGCTGATATTCCCGGAACTTTCTATTCGGGTTTTTCCCCGGCAGGTTTTTCGTCCGGGGAAAAATGCTTTTTAAGAAGGTTTGTAATCCCCTCGATATGCCCTCCCCCGATCACCACGAGGAGCTTTTCCCCGGGATGCTTATTCACGATCTCTATGATCCGTTTTGCCATGAAACTATTTCTGTCTTTGATAATAACCTTATAAAAACTGGGAAAAACCATCTTCGCCTGTTTATTCACAAGGCGTATAAGTTTAAGGGGGGGGACTTTGCTTATATCCAGCATGGTAAAAAGATCGGAATCCTTATCCGACATCGCCTGGAGCCCATACATGATCATCCTGGGGAGGATTGTAAGAATTTCTTCTATAGTAAGGGTCTGTGAAAACTTCTTCAAAGTAACTTCCGCGTCCTGGTCAATAAAAAAGAGTTTTTTGTTCTCTTTTTTTGCACATTCTATGGCAGTAATCATGTCATACCCCGGCTTAATATTAAAAATAACCGCAAGAATTCGCTGGAAAAACGCTATAAAAGTAGAAAGAAGAAATCCCGGCAGGCCGATGCTCTCTATCTGAGCGAGCACCTGGTCTACTGAAAAGCCGGTATCCCCCTTATCTATCCGGGAATACCTCTCTACATCCAGTTCAACACAGACTATATCCACGGGATTTTCCGCGAGAAACTCTTTTATTTCTTTGCCGCTTTCATCGGACACATGATTTGTCCCGATGAGGGTGATATTTTCAACTGATAATTTCATAAATCCTCCGTTTCTTTTTTGAGTACTCATCAATACAACACGTAAAAAAGCACATACCAAAAAGAGATAGGTATAATATATCAAAAATGAAATATTAATGCGAGTAGTTTCACCCTTGCGTAAAAAATATAATGAGCATATGATATAGTTATGGATATCCGGATGGAAATAAACAATAATACTGTCACCTGCACCTGCCTGAAAAACATCGATCTCTATTCGGAAAGGCAAATTCGTGACGCCATTTTAAGCAATCTGCCCCCTGAGTTCGAAGATTTTATCTTTGACATGACTCATGTCTCCTTTATTGATTCAGCCGGCATCGGGATGCTTATCTATTATTACAATTACATGACCAGAAAAGGCAAAGCCTTTTACCTCACCAAAGTTCAGGAAGCGATTTTGATGGTCTTAAAGCGGAACAAGCTGGATAAGCTGCTTCCGATTGTGTGAGGGGGGGATGAAGAATAAAAACTACGGATTTGCCGGATTTTACACGGATTTTTAGGAATGGAAAAAGATGAATAATTATATTTTTCTGCACTCACGCGCTGCATTTCGGGACTCTGCCACGTGGCACCGAGCTATTGTTCATATTCATTAAAAAAATTATAAGGAACCCATGAAACCAGGAAAATATCAAGAAAAAAAAGGGAGAATCACTATTTTCCTGCCGTTCTTGCATTCCTTATAAATAAATCTTCCTTCTTTATCTCTGACTGTACAATCTCACGAAACATCCCCCTTAAATTTGAACCCGGGTTCAAATTTAGGCTGAAAAAAAATCTTCATAAAGACATGGAAGAACTGTCACTCATAACTTTCCTGTTCTTCCAATCTTTCACGATTTCATAGAATAAGATGAATCCCGTTATAGCCTTTTTTTAATTCTATTTCGTAGTACTTCTGCTTATCCGGTGATTCGATAATTTCAATTTCATCAATATCCCAGTCATTGTAGTGAATTTGCAGATGATCTCTGATAGTATCCGGTAATTCCGAATAAGGTATTGTTTTTTCAATGAAAAGCACATTACCATTAACATCGTATTCAATTGCATATTCCTGATTATTATAGAGAAAGTTGATTTCAATGACATTCCTCTCTTGCTCAATTTTCAGGATCCTGGCATGAGGAAATTTCTCTATTATATAGTTATAAATTGCTCCGTTACCCGCAAGGAAAGAGGGTGCGATAAATAAAATACAAAAGATTATATAGATGAATTTAGGTTTACTAAACGTAAAGAACTTTTTCATAATAATTTTCATCCTCGATGACAGATAAAACCCCAAATATATTACTGTTTTATTTACTTATAAGAACAGTAAATAACAAAATCACTCCAACAATCACAGACTGACAATTCAAATAGGTGTATTTATAATAGCAGCGCTCATGAAATCTGTCAAGATTTATAAAATTACTTTTGCTCTTTAATACCCATCGCAGCAAGCCGCAACCAAACATTAGTCTGAATTGGATTAGATACACCTTAACTAATTATAATTGGAACTCGAACCCGAAGA
>JAFGRV010000609.1 GCA_016934975.1 Spirochaetales bacterium
TTTTGTTTTATCAGCGTATCCTCTGCTTCCCGGCTTAAAGACGGATCGATAATTCCCATATGCCTGGAAAAAGAAATCAATGCACATAAATGAAAATATTGATCAATCTTCTCCCTCACCGCCGCATATGAACGATACGCACCATGAGTGTTCATGCCCAGGGGCATAATGGGGGTCGTTTGTTCATTCTCCGGGATCATTCCCTTTTTAAACCACGAAAGATATTGTGTGCCGGATTCGATAAATTCGTTCAGCTTTTCACTATTGACACCGGATTTTCCACTGGGATGGGGGATTCCCCCGACAGTCGCGACGATATCGGATAGATACCTCCTTTTATGAGTATCCGTGGCAGCTTCCGGAAGGACGACGCCTGCCTCACTCACGGGGTTTTCAAGGAGCTTTTCTTTTATGCTGCGGATTTGTGCAAGAGAAATTTTTCTCTCCCTGGAATTATTCAGGCGCTCTAAAATCTGGGAAGCAGAGGCAATGATGTCCCGTCCTTCCTGATGATCCGTATTGATATCATCGAGAGAGAGGATATCACTTGCCTCAAGAAGATGACCGGTAGACGTAAGGTTTTTTAATGTCCAGTTAATGGCCTCTTTTACCTCGAAACACATTATTCTTGAATTGTGGTCAATATCCATGTATTGGATAAAAAGGGTATCACAATTTATATTATCGATGGATGCTCCCGTGGCAGACCACAAGGCCTCATCAAGAACAAGTACAGCCTTAATTCCCTTGATTGTTTTAATCTCTTTCTGAGCGATTTGGCTGATATTTTTAAACATTATCCGTTTTGCTTTTTGCATTGTATCTGCTTATAATGTCACTTTCCCGTGATAATTGCCGGATCCGGAGTATGGTTTACTGCTTCCGAAAGCATAATGTATTATAGATTATTCGCCTTGAAGGGTCAAGAGAGTGAATGTGTCCTCTATCCATAGTAAAAGACCACCTGCAAAGTCCGTTCCGTGAACGGAACGGACTTTGCAGGTGGTCTTTTACTCACGGCGCACTATTATGCCGGTTTAACCGGCGAATTACAATGCCGATAAAAAAAAATCGGCAATCGGCTCATACCGGCTAATGGGTAAAAGCTGATTGCCGACGCTTAAAATTCCGGGAGTTATGATAGTTATTTTATGGCCAATAGTTCAAGTTCGAAAATAAGAACTTCATTCGGACCGATTTGTCCGCCGGCACCCTGTTCGCCATAAGCAAGATTGGATGGAATAAAGATTTTATATTTGCTTCCAACGTTGATGAGTTGTAATGCTTCCGTCCAACCCGGGATCACACCGCCGACATTAAATTCTATCGGTTCGCCTCTCTCGACCGAACTGTCAAACACAGTCCCGTCTATAAGGGTTCCGGTGTAATGTACTGACACGGTGTCAGTTGCCTTGGGTTTTGCCCCGGTTCCTTCTTTTATCACCATGTATTGAAGCCCGCTCTCTGTTGTGATGACCCCTTTTTTTTTCTTGTTTTCTTCAAGAAATTTCTGACCTTCAAGGAGTTTTGCTTCACCTTTCTGTGCCTGAACTTTTTGTAATTCCTGCTGAATGAAGGTGTTTGCCTCCTCAGGGGTCATTTCGCCTTCTTTGTCACTCATAATATCCGTTACACCCCTGGAAAGAGACGCAATGTCGATATCAACTCCGATATCCTTTAAACTTCCTCCGATAGAAATTCCCAGAGCATAACTTAATTTGTTTTTTGTTTCTCCTGCATCCTCACCTCCGGAATTATCCGCAGTTTCGGTACTGTTTTTATTACAGCCTGTAAGGCCAAGGAATACAATTAAAACGAGAATACTGAAATATTTCATATTTAATCCTTCTTTATAATTTGATGCATGAGAGTCCTATTTATAGAGGATTTTGTCAATACTATTTATACGAATTAACCATTATTAATCTCTCTTTGCAGAAATAAACTCACATCCAATTGAGGTTGACCTGCAACTTCCTTTGAGTACAAAGGCCTTTGAGTACAAAGGTCAAAGGAAGCCGACTACTCATCTCATTACAATATATATGATTTAGTTGTGGAGCAATTTTATTATAATAGTGGTTATTGAATAACCTAAATTACTTGTGTGAGGTTGAAAAAAAGACTATTCTATACAGTAACATATAAAAGCACCGGTTGGTTATTATTGTGTCGTTGTGGGGAAGTATCTTGTAATCAAATAGAAGGAGAAAGTTGTTATTGTGATAAAAGTAAATGACGTGAGCATGGACTATCCTGAAGCAAAACGATTCAGGGAATATATACTTCACCCTTTTTCAAAAAGGAAAAAAATAAATGCCTTAACTCATATTAATTTATCGATACAAGAGGGAGAATGCATCGCTTTCCTGGGTCCCAATGGCGCGGGAAAAACGACGCTACTGAAACTGACCGCAGGATTATTATTACCAACCTCAGGGGATGTGATAATCAATGAATTCAATACAAAAACTCACAATGTCTCTGCACGCAAATCGGTGGGTTTTGTTATCAATGAAGAACGAAGTTTTTATTGGCGTTTAACAGGGGTTCAAAATCTTGAGTTTTTCGGGAATCTGCAAAATTTATTTAACAATGATCTGAAAATCAAAATTCAGGAATTGATCGAATTACTCGGGCTGGAAGAAGTGTGTATGAAACCTGTAAGCACATATTCTTCCGGAATGAAGCACCGGCTGGCACTTGCAAGAGGATTGTTGATCGATCCGGATATTTTTATTTTGGATGAACCGGTAAAAGCACTCGATCCGGTAAGCTGTGAAGAATATATAAATATAGTAAGTAAAAAGATAAGGGAAAATAAAAAGAGCATCTTGTTGATGGTCACACACCGTCTGGAAATTGTTCCCCGTCTTTGTAATAAGGTCTGTATTATAAATAATAAAAAAATTGAAGATATAAAAGAGATCGATGATATATATGGAAAGTATTCGACCCTTGAGAATTATTATAAATCGGGAGTATCCGGGCATGATTGAAAAAAAAGCATTGGCCTTTTTAAAGAGAGATTTTTTAATCGCATCCAGCTATCAATTGCATTTTATTATGACATCTATGAATTCTCTTTTAATATTATTTTTATTATTTTTTATTGGAAAAATTGTCGATCCTTCATACATTGGCCTAACGAAATATGGTCAGGATTTTTTTTCATATATTCTTATCGGATACGGATTTTTCCAGTTCTTTCAAATTGCTCAGAATACATTTTCTCAGACTATCCGTGATGAACAATTGAGCGGTTGTCTGGAGGCGATGCTGGGAACCCAGACATCCCCCCAGCTCAGTATTTTATTTTCATCACTTTATAGTCTTATAACCGCCTTTTTTCAACTTTGCATTATTTTTATTGCCGGTATTCTGTTTTTTAAATTTAATATACTCGGTATCAATATTTTTTCCACTTTTATCGTCTTTCTTCTGTCAATTATCATTTTTATGAGTTTCGGATTATTATCTGTTGCGTTTATCATTGTACTGAAAAAAGGTGATCCCATAAGCTGGTTAATAACAAGTTTGAATTTCATTTTAGGTGGTGCATTTTTCCCAATCGAAGTACTTCCCCCATGGGTTCGGATTTTTAGTAAGATTTTACCGGCAACCTACGTATTGGATTCGCTTCGCCTGACTATTTCGAAAGGATATGATCTTCTGCAGATTCGACCGCAAATTCTTGTACTCGTTATTATGTGTCTGATTCTTGCCCCGGCAAGTTTATTTATTCTGCATACTTCCGTGATTAAAGCAAAAAAGGACGGAACTCTCGTGCATTACTAATGATTATTCGTTTTTTAACTGTGCGGGAGAATTACGTTTTAGAGTGTGCAACTTTCTAATCAAGTTTATTTATGATTTCATTAATGATCGACCCGGTTTCTTTGCCGTAAAGTGTGAGGCGGCTTTTATGGTCACCATGAACAGGCCGGATATCACAGAGAGATTTATCCATATTTTCCGTCTCATATAACTTTTGCCAGTTTAAAGAAGGATTTTTTTTATAATCTTTTTCATTCACAATAATAGTAATTTCAGCGGAATATGGTTTTGGTTTATAATTCTGGGCAAGGAGATAATAATTCAATTTTACCCGTTCAAAACGATTATCATTTCTGAAAACCTTGTCTTTGAGAATATGCTTTTGTATCTGCTTTTTTAAGTATTTTAAAACTAATTTATAAAAGACATGAAGAGGGGTCGTTGTTAACTTTGTAAGACGTTTTCGGAATTTTTCTAAAATTTTCAGGATAATTATAAAACTTAGTTCCTGTTTTGTCTGTCCCGAGGGGTAAAAAGTATCCAGTAAAATAAGGCGGCTTACATTTTCTCCGGAAGCCATAAGCTGTTGCGCGGTTTCGTAAGCGATGATTCCGCCGATACATTCACCGGCGATAAAATATGGGCCATTCGGCTGGATTTTTTTAATTTCCCTGATATAATCCGCTGAAATCTCCGAAACAGTTTTATAGGTATCTGCGGGTTTTAATAAACCCTTTGGCCTCAGCCCATATACCGGCAAATTCGATTCGAGGTAAGGGATTAGATTTGTAAAATAACGATATATTTCATTTTCATCCCCGGGCATACCGACAATAATAAAAAGAGGGATTCGCGGTTTCCCCTCCTGAAGACGAAAAAGAATATCCCCATCAGCCACACTAATTGCGTGAGGATCATTGAAAAAGAGATGATTGCGGATTTTCCTTGCGAGTCCTTTTGGCGTCGGTTCACTGAAAAGCAGACGTAGTGGTATTGTGAGGTTAAACGATTTATTAAGCTCGCTGATAAGCCGGACGGCTAACAGGGAGTGACCTCCAAGTCTAAAGAAATTGTCCGTCATGCTGATTTTAGTTATCCCAAGTACTTTATTCCAGGTAGATAATAACTTCCTTTCAATCTCGTCTGCCGGGAGTTCAAAATGAATAGTCCGGACTTCATGAAAAACGGGGGGCGGGAGTTTCCGCACATCAATTTTATTATTCGGTGTTAACGGAAATGCTTCTATCGAAATAATGAAAGATGGTACCATGTAATGAGGTAATCTTTCTTTTAGAAAATCAATTATGCGAACATTTATATTTTTCTGTTCTATTTTCTCCTGGTCAGAAGCATTCTTTAAGACGACATATGAAACGATTTTCTGTTCGCCGGATTCGGAGGTATGCATTACCGAAATTGTTTTGGAAATTATTGGGATTTGAGAAATCCAGTAATCAATTTCGCCTAATTCAATTCGATAGCCGTGGTATTTTACCTGAGCATCTTTGCGGCCGATAAATTCGATATTCCCGTCCCGCTTATAGCAGGCGATATCTCCGGTTTTGTAGAGTCTCGCTTTTTCTCCGTTGTCTAATGTCACGGTTTTAAATTTTTCACCAGTAAACTCTTTTTGAAATATATACCCTTTTGCCAGGCCATCACCGCCGATATAAAGCTCCCCGGCAACACCAATCGGAACAGGATTCTCAAATGCATCAAAAATAAAAACTTGAGTATTTGCTATCGGTTTACCGAGCAAGACCGGTGATTTTTCATAAGGAATTCTATAGAGAGTAGACCATATTGTCGTCTCGGTAGGACCGTACATATTCCATAATTCATTTGATCTGAGAAAAAGTTTATGTGATAACTCCTGAGGAAGAGCTTCCCCGCCGCATAATAATTTATTAATAATATGATTATTCCATCCTGCGTCTATGAGCATTTGCCATGTTGATGGAGTGGCCTGGACTATCGTCGGTTTTATTTTTTCTATTAACTCCTTTAATAGAAAAGCATCCTGTCTCTCGGAAGAACCTGCCAGGGTTATTTTTCCGCCGGTCAATAATGGCAGGAATAATTCCAAATATGCAATATCAAAGGAAAACGGAGTGAGGGTCAGCAGATGGTCATGATAATTCATTCCCGGTTTTTCTTTCATGGAAAACAAAAAATTTAAAAGAGACTGATGAGAGATCTGAACACCTTTGGGTTTCCCGGTGGAACCTGATGTATAAATGATATAAACAGTATTATCCGGACGGGCTGATTGTTTAATATTATGATACACACCACGTTTTTTTTCTTCAAGAATATCATCGATACAAATAATTTTCCCCTTTTCAATCGGAAACTGGTCATATAATGATTTTTCCGAGAGGAGATAAGAAGCTTTTGAATCCTCTACCATAAACAATAATCTTTCTTTCGGATATTCGGGATCCAGAGGCAGAAAAACTCCTCCTGCTTTCATAATCCCCAATAATCCGATAAGAAGATTTATCGATCTATGAACATGTATCCCGATAATAGTTTCAGGACCGACACCTCTTGATTTCAGATAGTGGGCGACTTTATTGGCTTGCCGGTTTAATTCTTTAAAGGTGATTGACATCGTATCAAAAAA
>JAFGRV010000610.1 GCA_016934975.1 Spirochaetales bacterium
AAATAAGCATGATGGAGGAAAAAATATGAAAAAAATAATCTGCATTACCCTTTTATTTGTGTTATTCGCCGGGGTAATATTCGCCGCGGATTTACTTGCAGTCAATAAATCAACTATTTATAAAGTGGAAAAGGACGCCCTCTGGACCACTACAATGAATCAATTACAAGTGATAACAAAACATTGCGTTACCCGTACGACGAGAATTTATCTGGACAATAAACCCGTTGGACTTTCGCAACTAAAACCAGGTTTAAGAGTTGTTATCCAGTTTAGAACCGATCCATGCAACACAGCCATTCTTATTAAAGCATATAGCCGGTAAATGTAAATCTTAGTCAAAACTTCCTTTTTTTTAATCTAAAACACGGAGATTTGAGTTATCATGGGATTGTCCGGTTAATAATTACCACACATTCAAAATATACCGGAGGTTATAATAACAAATAAACCCAATACACAATCACTATCGTTACCTAGCTTTATGCAACGTTACGCTGCTTTATCCGGTTTAATAGGAGCTCCGGCACGGATTGCATCGATGAGTTCCCTCGTCGTAGGCAGCCGTTTGATGTTTCCGAAAGCATCATATTTTGTAAGGGTTTTTATGAGTTGAATATGGTGCAATTGTAAAATAACTAATTTTTCCCCAATCTCCGAGAATAAGGACCTTTCTTTATTGAGTTGAAAAAAGCTATAACAGCCATTCCGGGGGTGGAGGGTTGGAAAATATTCTGATGTTAATTGTTTAAAGAGCTGCTTATTGAGGGTGGTCCGGATCATAAAAGCCCAGGCATTATCCGCAAGAGCAAGATACACCCCGGGAAATCCGAGGCGGAAGGTGAGTAAATCGAAATGTCCGTCTCTTCCGGGTTTTTCATAAGGTGGAAAAAATAAAATATTTTCCGAAAGATTTTTTTTAAACGGAAGCAGGGGAGGTTCATATCCTATTCTTTTTTCTTTTACTGCGGATTTAGTTGCGAGAGGGATTGTGAGTACATGCCCGATGAGGGATCTCCAATCCAGTTCATTATTATCAAATCCTTTGTGAATGAAATCCATATACTTTTCCAGGGACAACAACCGGTGAAAATCAATAAAGATAAAGTCCTCGATTTCACGATCCACGAAAATAGGTTTATACCAACAATGATGAGCATCATATGTTTTGCATATATAACTCTGAGATGCCGACCCGTGGATGGTACACATTGATGTAACAGGATTCAGGAACTTGCAGGTTTTGTTATAATAAACACTCCATTCACCTGACTTTTTAAATCCCAGGATGATATTATCATAACAGGCGAGTAACGCCAGGTTCATGAAATCTGTTCTGTTTTCCAGACGCATATATGTGAGGGGCAGAAAAGAACAACAGGGGGCTTTGGAACAGACACTGCAGGGTGATTCAAGCCAAGCATCCTGTTTAACAGCATCTTTTTTCGGCACAATTTTTTTATCATCCATGTCACGTCTCCGGCTTTATTAATATTTAGTTGGATATTCATAAAAATCTAAGAATAATAATCATATAGTGATAGTAAGGCAAGAGGGTTTGTAGAAAAATAATATTAATTAAATGATGTTTTTCCGGATTTTTTCTTTATTGTCACTCTATTTTTCCAGAATCCCCTTCGGGGAATCGCAATGATCCCTGCTTCCAGCACGTTATCCAATGCTTCTTCGATGTCTTCTCTGTGCCAGTCATGAAGCAGACCAAAACCTTTCCGGCGATCAAGGTTCTTCTGTATAACATCATATGTAGTCTTTCCATGAAGCAGTTGTATCAATTCCCTCTTCGTAAATCTCCTTTTATGCTTTTGGATAAAATCCAGCACTTCGGCCTTCCCTTCTCCTTTGACGACGGCAGTTCCGTCACAGTAATCACACCCCGGACATGATCCCCCGGACTCATAATCCATCAGAGAAAGAAGGTGTTTCCGTCTGCAACCGGAAAGATTCCGGACAAAGAGTAATAACGCGTTAAATCGTGGTCTCCCAATCTCAGCATCCAACTTCCGGGCAAAAAAAGAATCCTCATCTCCATGGAGAAGAATAGCTCTGCTCTGTTTTTTATCCCGCCCTGCTCTTCCGGATTCCTGTAAATATGCTTCTATGGAATAAGGAATATCAGCATGAATAATAGTTCTCACATTACCTTTATCTATCCCCATACCAAAGGCTGATGTAGCCATAAGGATTCCATCCTCCGATTTCATAAACCATCTTTCGACGTCTTTCCGCTCTTCTTTGGTGAGCCCCGCATGATAGAAAAAAACCTGGTCCGTTTTCAGCCGCTCCCGTGCAAGGCGGGCGTAGTATTCAGTCCTTTTTCTGGACCGGGTATAAACAATGACCGGCCGCTCTACCGATTCAAGAAGTACTGTCACGCCCCGGGATTTGGAGAGTACCGGGATCACAGAATAATGAATATTCGGTCTGTCCGGGTTTTCGATCACTTCGGAAACAGGTATATCATCGAAGAGGTTCACTTTTATTTTATCTATCACCTCTGCCGAGGCCGTAGCGGTAAAAGCAGTTATCACCCCGGGAGGGTACTTCTTGATGAAGCTGCCGATCTTCAAATACCCGGGGCGAAAAGAGTCACCCCATTCGGTGATACAGTGCGCTTCATCGATGACGAAATGGCTCACATCAACCTGCCTGAAAAAAGAATCGAGCTTTGGCGATTCCAGGGATTCCGGTGTAATAAAGACAACTTTTATTTCCCCCGCGACAATTGTCGTAAGCAGCTTTTCCCGGTCTGTTGATGTCTGTGAACCTTTTATGCAGCCACACGGGATGTTTAATTCCGTAAGCCGCCTTACCTGGTCTTCCATGAGAGAGAGGAGGGGCAGAATAATAAGGGTAATGCCGGGGAGGAGCAAAGAAGGCAGCTGGAAACAGAGTGACTTGCCGCTCCCGGTGGGGAGGACAACGATCTGGTTGATGCCATCGAGGATGTTTGCGATGGTATACCGTTGAATGGGGTAGAGATGAGTGAGGGCGAAGCGGGCTTGGGCAAGAGAAGCGATTGGATCGGGCGGCGGGAGTGAGGGGTCAGGGTTTTCCGGGAGTGTGGAGGGTATGTTGATATCCATGGGTAAATGGAGTATAGCAGATGAGAGGAGGAATGGGAAGTTTTTATAATCTTTTTTACCAATAACCCCATACTTCAACATCTGAAACAGGGAGCAATTAAAGCAAAGCAGTGGATTATAGATAAGTATGAACGAGAGAGGGATCTCTTTTACCCTCATTCATTTTCTCCATCTCTTTTTTTAAAGCGGTTCTTGCCCGAAAAAGCAGGCCTTCCACTGCCTTTTCATGCTTATTCATTAATCCTGCAATTTCTTTTTGTGATTTTTTTTCAAAATATTTAAGCTTTATTATTTGAAAATATTTAGGTTTTATTTGTTTTATAGCCTTATTAAAATGCATTATTTTTTCATTTTTTATCAGCCGCTTAACACCTATATTGTCTGTATACACACTGGTGGTTCTTTTCATTATTTCTACTATCTTTTGTTCCCGGATGTTTTTTGTATAATAATCTGCTAATCTTCGCTGTGCAATCCTTATTATCCAGCCTGATAAATTCGCCTTATTCTTTAATGTTGATACTGATTTCAAGGCAGAATGAAAGGTCTCACTCATCACATCTTCTGTGATTTCTCTGTTTCCATTTGTTTTAAGGAGCAAATAATTATAAACTTTATCTTTAAATGTAAGATAAAACTGCTCAAATGCCCCGGAATCCGAGATTTTTAAGATTTTATATTCTCCCGATATTGATTCCTGTCTCATACATACTTTATTCATAGAATAAACCTCACTTTTCAGTTTTTTTTATTATTATATTTATAAATATTACTACTATAACATCTTAGTAAATAATCCGGGAGTATTTGTTTTATGAAGAAGGAATTGTCTATACGGGAAATGAAAAAGAGTATGTTCCCCACCCG
>JAFGRV010000611.1 GCA_016934975.1 Spirochaetales bacterium
CATGGTCGGTGAACTGGCTAATACCATCGCGGGAAACGCCCAATCGGCACTTGGCAAGGACTTCCTCATATCAATCCCGATGATTTTGACCAGCCCCGGGGAAACACAGGGGAATTCATTTGAATTGCAGGCCCCGACTTTTATAATTCCCTTTAAGTGGCTGGAACACCATGCTTTTTTAGCAGTGGGATTATCAAAAAACGAGTAAAACCCACCTGCAAAGTCCGTTCACAGAACGGCCATTCAGGGAATGACTGCTGCTTTCTTTTAATGGCAATTTCGCCCCACATTGATTACAATGACAGTATTACCGATTATAGTTGGTAAGAATATTTCCCCTTTTGAAGAAATTGTGTACATTTATTCCATGGCCGGGAGTTTCCGATGAAAAGGACAGTGTTTGTTATACTATTATGTATCTTCATTTTATTCAGCACCAGTGCAGATTCAATACCGGTACTAAAGATAAATAATTATAAAGAACCAACACTCTTTCATCAAAAAAAAGTGGTTCTTATAAAAAATAATGATAATAGCCATTATAAAGAGATTGATTTTGATGATTCACTGTGGGATGTCATCTCACTCCCTTCGGACTGGGATAGCCTTTATAAAAATTATAACGGGATATGCTGGTACAGAATTCACATCCTTTTTCCGGAGACCCTTCCGGAAAACTCATTAGGTATCAGCCTTGGAACAATCACCGATGCGGACGAAACATATTTTAACGGGAAGCTCATCGGATCATCCGGCCGGATCCCACCGGACCAAAAATCCGCATATGACAAGATACGGATCTATGAATTGCCCACCACATATATTAAGCCGGGGGAAGACAATGTTCTCGCCATAAGAATTAAAGGCCTTTTTTCCTATCAAAATGGACCTTATACAGGCGATTTCCGGATTGATACCTACAGCAAACTTCAACAAGGTTATTTTTTCCGTGAACTTTTTGACATGCTTTTTATCGTGACCTATGTGATTGTCGGGATCTATTTCCTGCTTTTTTTCTTACGACGAATCCGGGACAAAGAAAACCTTCTTTTTGCACTTTTTTCCCTGGGAATGGCTGTTTATTTCTTTCTCCGGACACAATTAAAGTATTTTATCGGTATCGATTTTTTTATCTTAAAGAAAATAGAATATCTGGTCTTGTGCTGGCTTGTCCTGTGTGCTATCGAATTCATCGTTTTTTATTTTAAAAAGAAACACACTATATTTAATTATATCTTGTGGGGAAGTACTCTCATTTCTTTCGGTGTTATCCTTTTTACCGGCGACTATGTATTCTGGGATACCTTTAACCAGTATTTCATGGTCCCCTCCTGGGCAGTGGGTGTGGCGATCGGGATGTGGATTGTGGTAAAAAAATTAAAGACTGATATTGATGCGCGCCTCATGATCGTACCATTTCTTATACTCCTGGCTACATTTATAAATGATATTTTAGTGAATATGGCTGTTATCGCGTCTACCCGGCTGGCGAATTACGGATTTCTGTTTCTGATTGTATCAATCGCCATTATTTTAAGTAACAGATTTGTACGTCTCCATTATGAAGTGGAAGACTTAAACCTCAATCTTGAAAAAAAAGTAGAGGACCGTACAAAAGAATTACATAATACAGTCCGTGCTTTGGAAGACGCGAAAGCCGAGACAGATAATATCTTAAAAAATGTAAAAGAGGGAATTTTCCTGATAAACACGGACTTTATTATAGGTCACAATTATTCCAAAACCCTCGAACAAATTTTAGAGACGGAAGTGATAGCTGAACAGAATTTTATAACACTTATCAGCACCATGATTGATGAAAAAACAGTCGCTTCAATTAAAGATTTTCTCACCATCATATTTACCCGGAACCTGCCGGACAAACGTTTACAAAAATTAAATCCCCTGGAAGAGAGTAAGTTCACGTTTCGAACCAAAGAAACCTTAAAAGACATTAAGTATACATTTCGAACCGAAGAGACCTTCATAGAAAAATATCTTAACTTTGCATTCTCACGAATTACGGATAAAGATGAAACGAAGTATATTCTGGCAACAGTCCGGGATATTACCGAACGGAAAAAACTCGTGCAACAGATTGAAGTATCCAAAGAAAAGTCCCAGGCAGAAATGAAACTCCTCTTTGGGATATTACATGTGAATCCTAAGCTGCTGAAAAGATTTATCAGGGAAGTTCACGATGATTTAAAACAAGTCGAAGAACTTTTGGAGAAAACCGGATTTTCCGGTGATTTAAAGAGTCTTCTCAATAGTATTTTCAGATATATCCACTCGATTAAGGGAAATGCCGGGATTCTGGGTTTGGAAATGTTTGCCCGGCAAGCCCATGAATTTGAAGAAAAAATTAAAACATTATATGAAAAACAGAAACTTGCACCGGTAGACCTTGTAAATCTATTGTATCCAATTGTCGATTTGAAAAAACAAGTAACTGATATAGAGAAAGCATTAGCAATGATTACATCCTTCGAAACATCCTATGGCAAAACCGAAATGAATGATCAAAATCTTCTGAAAGAAGCACTTATTAACCTCACAAAGCGAATAACATCCCGATTGCATAAAAACGCACGTATTATTACCGATTCTTTTACTTTACCTAAAGAAGTGGCCATAGATTATGTGATCTTAAAAAATATCCTTATTCAGCTTGTTAAAAACGCTATCACTCATGGGATTGAAGCACCGGAAATACGCAAGGCAGAAGGAAAGCCGGAAACCGGAACAATCGAAATAGCATCAATGCTCAAAGACAACACTTTTATAATAACGGTCCGGGATGATGGGAAGGGAATTCAACTCTCATCACTACGTCAAATATTGTTGGAATCGGGAAAGTATTCCCGGGAGGAATTGAATACATTATCCATGCAAAACCTGGTGCATCATATTTTCGAACCGGGTATTACAACACAAAAACAGACCTCAATTGAAGCGGGAAGAGGGATCGGATTGGATATTGTAAAACACGAACTTGAGAAAAATCATGGGAAAATAAAATTATCTTTTAAACAAGGTGAATACACGATGTTTACTCTCATTCTCCCATTAAAGACATAACACATTATTCGTAAAGGAAATTATAATGAAGAAAATTGTGAAAATCGCTATTATTATCATCAGCTCCTTAGCCGGTTTATTCGTTCTCTTTATCGGTGTCTCTACAGTGACCGAGTTCCGGCCTCAACTCGCGGAAACACTTCTCCCTTTTTCCCCCAATTCATGCACAAGCCGGGGACCCCTTGAATCCCTTACCCTCTTCACCTGGAATATCGGGTATGCGGGATTAGATGCCCAAGCCGATTTTATCCTGGATGGCGGGACAAAAAGCATCGCGGCAAGCAAAGATACGGTGGAACAAAATATGAAGGCTATTCAAAATGTTTTATCCGGTGTTGATGCAGACCTTTTTCTTCTCCAGGAAGTTGACAGACCGTCCCACAGGTCCTACTCAATCGACGAAGCAAAAATAATCACGGAAAACTTTCCCGGCTATTGCAACTGGTTCGCAAAAAATTTTCACGTTCTCTTTGTTCCCTTCCCGGTTTCGGATCCCATCGGTCAGGTGCAATCCGGTCTTATCAGTTTAAGCAGAATTAATGTAGAATCATCGACAAGGTTTTCCCTTCCCGGAGAGTATGGCTGGCCTATCAAACTGTTTCATCTTAAACGCTGTATGAATGTGCTCCGCATACCCGGAGAAGAAAACGGTAAAGACTGGTATGTCATCAATCTTCATCTCTCGGCATATGATACAGGGGGTACATTACGGGCAAAGCAGCTTAATTTTATTAAAGCATACATAACGGAATTGTACAGAGTGGGTCATTATGTTATCGTCGGTGGGGATTGGAATTCTCTTTTCCCGGGAGTTGATAAAACAACCTTTGGTCCGTATACCACGGAAGAAAAAGATTTATACTGGGTACAAAAAATTCCCGCTTCCTGGACTCCCCCGGAATGGCAATGGGCTTTTGATCCCGCAACACCTACCTGCCGGTCCCTGGAAGCACCATATGAAAAAGGAAAAAACTTTACCACAATTATTGACGGCTTCCTTGTTTCACCGAACCTTGAAATACAGGAAGTAAAAGGTTTTGACCTGGGATTTCGCCACTCGGATCATAATCCTGTCCGATTGCAGGTGATCATCAAGGGGAAATAAAAAGTATCCCCTTATTTCCAGCCGTCTTTTAATTCTTTGGCGTCCTTTAAATCATCACTCTGTTGCTTGTCCCTCTTCGACAGTTTTTCAAGATCACCGATGACTTTATTGATGATTTCCAAGGCTTCCTCTTTATCCGATATGTTTTTAAGTTTCATCGTGCCTTCGAATTCAAAGTTCTTTTTTAGCACATCTGATGTTTTATTATACTGTTTCTTCTTTTTCTCCTGCTTACTCTCTCTCTTCGACGCACTCCATCCCCGTTTCTCCAGATGTTTTGCAAGTTTTATATAATAGCCGTAGATGAATTTTTTCTCTTTTCCCGCTGCATAGTCTTTTTCAAAAATCGCAATACTTTTCCGCGCCAGGGATACGGCATTATCGATACTCCCGAAGGAAACCGGAAATCCGGGGAGTTCATCATACAATTCTCCCAGAACGAAATAGGAATCCGCATGTTCGGGGTTTATATTTATAGCTTTTTCAAGGAGCTTTTGCATTGGACCTGCTTTGCCCAGGGAATCAAGAATTCCCTTTACCTGGCCCCATCTCCCCATATTAGAGGATTTCCAATAGAGTGCAAGATAATTCTCCGGATCGAATTCCAGAGCTTTGTCTGCAAATTCTTCTCCCTTCTCGAAAATCTCAAGAATTTCCTTCTTCGACTTGCCATTATCCTCTGCTTCGTCGCCGAGATAGAGGGTGACCCGGGCCAGCCGCCAGTATACATCAGTCTTTTCCTTATCTCCCTTTGCTTTATCCACGAGACTTAAAAGAAGCTTATGTGCTTGCCCGTATTGATAGGTGTCGAAAAGGTCATCTGCGTTTTTAATGTCCTTCACGATATCACAGAAAACAAGGCCTGTTACAAATAAGAAAAACAATCCTATAATGACAGCTTTTTTCATGAAAATTCCTCCTTAAATAAAGAACCATCCTGTACGAAGGTGGAGTATTTTTATTTCCTTTTAATACAAAAAAATAAAAATACTTCGAAGCCAATTGCAGTCGAGTTCCTGCCACTCCAGGCGAGTACTCTCGGTAACTATCGGATTTTTACAATTGGCTCCATTACTCACATTATAGGAAGCCGGGATAAAAAAGTCTAATATTTTATGGTAATTTTTTCTTTTTGTTGTAAAACAAGGAAGATTAATAGAAAAAAATAAAAAGGCCGCAAGAATCTTGCGGCCGGATTTATTAATTTTCAGTATAATTCTGCTATTTTTTGATTGAATAAAATGCTTCCATTCCGGCATATTTTGAATAACCGTCAAGTGCGTCTTCTATACGCATCAACTGATTGTATTTCGCGATTCTGTCGGAGCGGGACATCGACCCGGTTTTAATCTGTCCGGTTTCCAGGGCCACGACTAAATCCGCGATAAAACTATCTTCGGTTTCACCACTCCGGTGGGAAACAACAGCGGTATACCCTGCTTTTTTAGCCATTTCTACAGCTTCATAGGTCTCTGTCAATGTACCGATCTGGTTTACTTTAATGAGAATCGAGTTTGCAACACCCATCTCGATTCCTTTTTTAAGGCGTTTTGTATTTGTCACAAAAAGATCATCACCTACAAGCTGTACTTTTTTCCCGCTTTTTTCAGTATGATACTTCCATCCGTCCCAGTCATTTTCCGCCATACCGTCTTCAATCGAAATAATCGGATATTTATCTACCCATGAATCCCAGAAATCAGCCATTTCCTGTGAACTTAATTCTCTTCCATCGGATTTTTTAAAGACATATTTCTTTTTATCAGCATCATAAAACTCGGAGGCCGCGGGATCAAGGGCGATAAATACATTTTGACCGGGTTTATATCCTGCCTGAGTTATTGCTTCCACGATGACCTGAATCGCTTCTTCATTTGATTTCAGGTTCGGGGCAAATCCCCCTTCATCACCAACCGCAGTACTATAGCCTTTGCCTTTTAATACCTTTTTCAGATTATGAAAAATCTCCGCAGTCATCCGTACTGCTTCCTGTATTGATTTCGCGCCCACAGGCATGACCATAAACTCCTGAAAATC
>JAFGRV010000612.1 GCA_016934975.1 Spirochaetales bacterium
AAAGGAAATGACAAACTCACTACAATTGGAATATACTGTCCTGATAGTAATCAGGGATTTAATAAATTGTCAGTATATATTTTACAGACGGAAGATACCTTTATTAACCATTACTGTAAAATTGTTAAAATAAAGAATTATTCTGTAACGTTCGTACATATATAATTGTTAGTTAACTGAGCCACTTGTAAAAGTCCGCTATGAACAGGAGTTCTTTTGCAAGAACCTCTATAAAAAGGAAACGCTATGAAAAACAATCGACATATTTCATTTATCATAATTATTTTATCTTTTTTTGTGATGTCCTCTTGTATAACTGTGGAAAAAGAAGATTCTGTTGTCACGGATGTACCGGATGTGACAAAAGAATCCGGTGATCAGGAATCTGAAGCAAAAGAAAAAAATGAACTCGTGATAGCCCTCGGTCCGACATCTATGGGATTTGATCCGTTACATGCGTTTACTTCCGTAGAAGCACAATTCTATACGGCGACATATGACGGACTTGTTATGTATGATCAATACTCGCCGAATCCGACAGCCGCCCTGGCTCAAAGATGGGAAATATCGGAAGATAAACTTACCTATACCTTTTATCTTAGAGAAAATGCTTTATATAGCAACGGGGACAAGGTAACCGCGGGGGATGTTAAAAAATCCTGGTTTCGTTTTCTCGATCCTGCGGCTCAGGCCGAATATTCGGTTTATTATGATATTATAAAAGGAGCAAAAGCCTACAGGCTGGGGCAGACAGATGATCCTGATACTGTGGGAATCGAAGTAATAAATGACAACACCCTTAAGGTAGTTCTCGAAAAACCGGCGATTCATTTTCTTTATCTTCTCTGTCATATGAGCTTTGTTGTCGTACATCCACGTTACAGCGACTCCGACTCCGGGGATTGGGCATTTGATAAAAATTTGATCTCGAACGGACCTTATTTCCTCTCTCTACGAACAAACGATGAAATGATATTTAAAAAGAATAATCTATACTGGAACAGTCATAATGTGAGCATTGAAACAATCCGGGTCATTCTCACTGATGACCGGAAAAAGCTTACCGAAGCTTTTAATAATTATCAGATACAATGGTCCATGTACTGGGAACAGGATCTTATCGATAATAATTCATTTCTTGTTGCATATCCTATGTTCGCGACACACTATTATTTCTTCGTATGTTCAACATCACCATGGAATGACCCGAGGGTACGCCGGGGTTTAGCCTTATTAGTTCCCTGGGATAAAATTCGATCGGATTTCTTTTACTTTGGTACGGAAAAACTCGTGCCCAAGCTTTCAAAAAAATATCCCGACGTAAAAGGTATTACGGCTGCACACGTAGAAGAAGGGCTTGATCTCCTGAACGAAGCGGGATTCCCCGGGGGAGAGGGCCTTCCATCACCACTATTAAAAATTCCTTCGGATAAAACCTCAAAAGACATTGTTCAAATCATCGCCGATTCCTGGAAAGAACACCTTAATCTTGAAATTAAAACAGAAGAAATTCCCCCGGAACTCTATTTTGATTCTTTACGAAACCCGGATTTTACCGTGGGGACGACCACCTGGATCGGAGATTTTGCAGACCCCCTCACATTCCTTGAACTCTGGACTTCCGACAGCAATCTTAATGAAGCCCGCTATTCCAACCCGGAATATGATAAGTTGATACATGACTCATACCTGGAAGAAGATATGGATAAAAGATATGAGTTGCTTGCAAAAGGGGAAGAAATGCTGCTGACCCAGGCAGTGATAATTCCACTTAAAAATAACCCCTCTATCAATCTTATTAATACAAAACTTATCGAAGGGTGGTATATAAATCTCCTGGATATCCATCCTTTTCAGTACTTAAAGTTTAAAGAAGCAAAGGTATATCCGAATATTGTAATGCGGTAGGAAGGTCGGGATTCGAAAATTATCATCACTCGTGATACAAATTTAAGATCCCGTATTTCATAATAATATAACGAATATTTTATTCACCGATGAAACTATCTATAACTCCGCTAAAAGTATTCGCAACGAGTACCTGAATACAGGGAAAATATCCTATACCATTCGGTTTTAAATAATCCCCAATAAAACCATCCACAAAATCGTTATCTGTATCAATATCAAAATTTTGTACTGATAAGACAATATCACTAAAATGATAATCTACAAAATCACCATTTATATCAATTGTACAATTAATCGTGCCCGTAACATTTAAAAAATCGGTCGTAAATATGGCGGAGGTAACACTAAAAATAGTGCAAAGACCGGCACCGTTACAATCAAAAAGCAGATCACCCCTGAAATTATAAAAAGAGGTGCTGAACTCAATCACATTTTCGTCACCTGTACATTCCACAGATGTGGAATCTCTTTGAATACCGGTAATGTATATATTGTATCCATTCATATCTTCCAAAAATGGTATCTCCGGGTCTGCGCAATCATTTACATTTATTTCCATGGCTGCATTTTCCAACAAAGGAGTAATAAGCTCCCGGATTGTGGAGGGAACTTCCGTCGATGCCGTAGTCGGACCGATGGTCGGTTCACCGGTAATCTCAGGAGTCGGTTCTTCCGTTGGTACGTCTGTAGGTTCGGGAGTCCCGCCATCCGTCGGCCCGGGGGTTACAAGAGGAGGGGGAGATGTTTGTGGTGTCGGGTCTGCCGGGTGAGTGGAACTATTTGGAATCGGGCAGCCAACGGACAACAATAGAACGAAGATACTTATTACTAATAAAAAAAATTGTATAAAAGTCACGAATACCAGCCTCATTTTATTTTTCGATTTATTTTACATGACAATCCATGATACGTCTACAAAAAAAAATTGGAGTACATTTGAGAGTATCAACTCACTAGTTTACCGATTCTT
>JAFGRV010000613.1 GCA_016934975.1 Spirochaetales bacterium
ACAATAGTGATTTCTCCATCACCATCTACATCTCCTAACATTACATCCGGTTGTTCGATTTTTATCACGATACTTATGATTTCTTCGCTATTACCCGCATTATCCACGCTGTAATAATTTATTGAATAAGTTCCTTCCTCTGTAAATGTATGGATTAGATCATCTCCTGAAAGTGGTACTTCATTAATTATTATAACGGTTTCATGAATACCGCTTGCTGAATCACTCGCCAGCCAATCACAGCGCAGACCCGGTTCCGCGGAATAATTTCCCGGGGTGCCGGTTAATGGAAAATTTGTCTGTAGTTGTGTTACGGGTGGTGTGTTGTCAATGATAAAAATATCTATCCGTTCGGATAGCCATGTGTATTCGGCATCGATAAGTGTGATGAGAACCTGGTAAGTACCCTCTGCCATGTCTGACAGGTTAACTGTAAGTTCATGTGTTTCGGCAGTTTGTATTCCGAGATTGATTGTTTTTACCACTTCATTGATGTTATTGCGTATTGTACATTCGGTATATACCTCCTCACCCGGTGTGAAATCGAAAATGAGTGGTTTTGTTTGTGAACAATTATGATCATGGATGGAAAATGCAGGAAAATGGTTATAATTATTTCCTATTGGAATAAATTCCACACTGTCGCTTTTGTAATTCCCCGCCTTGTCCCATGCTTCGAGTATAAGTGTATATGTCAGGTCTTTTGTCAAAGAATAGGTATCAAGACAATAGATTTCTCCATCAATATTTTTTTCATTATGGGTGATAAGGTGTGTACGGGTATTGGTCTCATCCAGTAAAGTCAAAGTAATGCGGTCAGGATGTGCGTCGTCAATGATACCCTCCACATGTACGACATTATCAAATATTTTTATTTGGTGATGGGGCCTGTTGAGTGCGGCTTCCAGGTTTCCTCCTATTACCGGGTAAATGAGTCGAAATTGACGGGAATGAATGGCATTAAAAAATCTATTCGCATCGGGGTCCTCTGCCTTGTCAACTAACCATGAAATTGTAAATCCATTACCTGTTGTACATATAACCGGCCAATATTCACCGTAGTTATCTTCCGTGCCTACTATTGTTTGCGGACCTACGGGTGTAAAGGTATGATCAATTCTCCGTGCCGCTATATACCAATTACTGGAAGGCCAGGTGACTATAAAATCGCTGCCAATGACAGTGACGGAAGGATTTGTATATTTTTGATTCTGATTTACCCCTTCTTCATTTACTTTTATCGTTTTTCCTGTTGTGTTTCCATTATTATCTAATTCAATAGCAGTTATGGAAGCATAAGGATATGCTCCTACAACCATAAATCCCTGTTCGAGTTTTACAAGTGTCGATTTTCCTTCACTTCCCGTGTAGACCGGGACAGGATTTGCAGCCAGGGGATTTTCCGGTTCTATTTTTCTTGTATAAGTAATGTATTTATTATCGGAATTTTTTTCCTGCCACGATGCCATTATACCGGTCCCGGTGCTTTCTATTGAAACAAATCCCGTATTCTCCGCGATTTTGGATGGATTTGTTACAGGTGTATCAGTATTATTAAAAAACCGTACCCATATTGTATTGTCGGGTTGATGCACCCATGCGACTGCATACCCCTTATCGGTTGCGGTGCCCGTTATATCCCCAATATCATATGTAGAATTCGCGATTCTTACTAATTCGAACCTTTGCCCTATTTCCAGTCCATACTCATCATACCGTTGTGCCAGCAAGATATCGTAATGAATACTCCCGTCACTCTCAAGCCATATCAGCATAAATCCATCGTCTGTTTTTAACAGGGTAAATTCCGCCTGAAATGAATTTACCGGGGAAGGTGCCCGCCATTGATTTCTTCGTATATTACCTTCATCATCATATACGATAAGAAAACGGTCGCTATTATCAAGATCATTCCAGGCAATGACATGTCCGCCATTGATTTTTTCCATCGAAAGGCGGTCGATGGCGGTATTTGTATCGTCATCGACCTGGAATTGGTCCAGACCCACAATTCCCTGTAGATTGAGTGTATAACCGGAACGGTTATTATCTACTACAACAGGTATGGAACGGGTTGTGCAGTTTCCATAGGAATCAAGGGCTGTTATGATAAGTTCATACCTGTCGTCGGGTGCATACTGGTTTTCATTATTTATTCCATCCCAGGTTATGGTGCATTCAGTTCCTTCCGGTACGGTATGAGTGGAGATGATATCCCTCACTTTCCGGTCCTGTTGGTCCATGATTTTTGCAGAAACGATTGTTTCTTCCGTAAAAATGGCAGTAATAGTTAAATCATCCTGCACACCGATACTCGAAGGTTCATCCGGGGAAATATAATAGACTGGTTCCTCGTCCCGGATCGATATACCCGGGGGTGTGAAATCGAGAAGGAAGAATGAGCTTTGTTTCTGAATAGAAGAACCGGATGAATCGACAGGGGATGCCTGTATATAAAAATAATAATTACCTTCGGGCAGGATCTGATTTTGTTCATTATATCCATCCCATTCGATTATCTTTATTCCATCGGAGAAAAGAGAATTTTCCGCGAGGGTTGTTATGAGGGTGTTGTTTTCGTCGTAAATAAAGGCGCTTACCAGGGCTGATTCACTTAAGGTGAATTCTGCTTTTATTCTATTTTCCGTGGTACCCACAGGACTAAAACCCTGTGAGAGAAGCCGTATGTCCCCGAGTACAAGATCTGCATCGTTAATGCTGAAGTAAGCGGCAGAGGTTATTGGTTTTGCTCCGGAAAGGACTAATCGTAGTGGAAGAATATTGAATTTAACGCCGTAGTATCCATCCGGGAGGTCTGTTTGGGTAATCTGTATTGCATATTCCCTCGGGATAATTTTTGTGCTTTTTATCTCCGTTTCCCACTCTATATCATTATTTTCCGCGGGCTTTGAAAGTGTTATGGAGAGATACCCTTTTTCCACGATTCGGTAATCGTAATTAATAGGTTCCGAATTGTTTATTTCGATGTATTCGTTATTATATATTTCCACCGCGGGAAAGGAGAGGAGGGTTATCGTGGACCGTGAATGTACTCTATTATCGAATAACGATTCGATAATATATTCCCCCGGTGGAAGAGATTCCCGGTTATTGTCTTTTCCATCCCAGTATACTTTATAGTGCAGGGCCCGTTGTTCGTTCAGAGAATATGTGTTGAGTAATTCGATTTCATGTCCCTGTCCTGTTACTTTTATTTTTGTATTCCCTACCCCGATAAAACTGATATCTATGCCTAAACCTTTATAGGATTCATTTACACAATCGGGATAAAGATATGATGCGTCCATTTGAGGACCGCATATTCCGGGCTTGAGGAAAAACTCATAAGCACCCCAGGTATGGGAAACATACAAACTGTAACTCCCGGGAGCAAAACAGAGATCCGTTGCATCCGTCCCGATGGGATGCGAGGGATCATTCCAGGAGCAAATATACTCAAGTCCGGGATCAAATATATGTATTTTTTGATCCGCCGTATCCAGAACATATATATTTTTATATGGACCTATGTTGATACTTTCGAGCCACGTGTCCGAAGCGGATTTGGAAGACAGCGCGGTCAAGCCGAGGGTGGTGGTGTTGATATCAAAATATTTTACAAACGATCCGGAATCGTCTAATTGTAGTATTGCGGAATGACGGAATATCATATAGATATTTCCATTGGAAATGGCTATCCCGACGGCCTGTCCCCATGAGGAGGAGTATTTATTATAGTAGGATGTGTAACAGGAGTCTGTTTGGGGGAAATTAACAAAACTATCCAGGGTTGTCGAGTATTTATAAATTCTTTTTTGATTGATATCCAGAATGAAAAGGTTATCGTCTTCATCGCAGTAAATATCCTGAATATATGAAAATTGAAAATCTATTTTCCCCACAGGACTAAAGCCGAGATTATCTTTGTTCCAGTAATGGATTTCATTTGTCATTCTATCCACAACATAAATCCTGCCTGTTTGGGTTAAAGCCACTTTTCCCGCGCTGCCCAGGAACCGTTCTTCGTTAGACGTATTGTAGGCGATACAGTTTGCGTATCCCGTGTCATCCAGATAGAATCCCAGGTTGAAACCCCGGTCGATAACTGCAGTAATGTAATAGCTGTTGTCATACCATTTGATATCTGCTGCATAAATACTATTATTATTATTTGCTCAAGTCTCTTTTCGTGTTAACTTCCTCCTATTTCCGCTCCTGAACCTCCCAATCCTCCCCGTCCCGCACCCCAGCCTCCAAAACCGGCAGGTCTTGCTTTTAATGACGTTGAATCATATTACAGACAATTATTCCCTGAAAAGCGGAAAACCAGGTACCTTGGTTTTAAAAAAAATAATGATGACTATATAATGGACGATTTTGACGGCGACGGAATAATAAACACCGAAGATCCATATCCCCTGGATGTTTTTTTTCCGGGTAATATGATTAAAAGCGTAAACATTCCATTAATAACCTCTTCGAGTTATGATTATGCAAATTTTGATATTTATACAATAACAGGAAACAAAGTATTAACATTAGGTACTATCGATTTTAATATAAATAATTATCTGGAAAATTTTAATAATATAAATCTATATTCAGATACGGAGTATAGTGAGGAGGGAGGAGAACAAATAAATATAAACTTTGCAGGAGATAAAGTAATAAAATTGTTCATTGCAAGTCTTAACAATAGATATTCTGCGGACAACCTTTTAAATGATATTATTGAGTCATCTAATAATTGTGATAGAGACTACAAACAGGTCGATAATCTTCCTAATGTAACCAATAAAAGTATTATAAGTCTTGGAAGAATTATTGAATTATTCACAAAAAAAAATAACCCCGGGTTTTCGCGGGAAGAAATGGTAAAAGAATTATATAACTTTATTACAGGACGTGACCTTGAGTATAGTACGGATATTTTAGATTACTTTAAGAGTGATGGGGGAAAAGATCCGTACTTTGTACTGAATGATGCAGTTTGTGAACGTTTTGGTTTACCTAATAATAATAATAATAATAATTCATTATGGGATTATTTAAGTTATGATACTGTATTCTTTTCTTCTTTATATGATAATACTCCAGTTCCTTCAATAAAGTGTACGGGATTGAAAAATCATATTATTTCATCTCCTTACCTGGATTTTAGCCATACAAATCATTTTGAAGCAAATTATTCCCAATATAAAATAAATTTTGACAGTTCTAATTTAGATTTAAGCCGTATGGTCGCTATAAAAGTACTCATAGAAAGAAACAAAAAAACTTTTGGCACCTCCTATACAACTAAGCTTTTTATTAGTGGGAAGGATGCTATGGATTTAAATGAGCTGGATACTTCCGGGGATTATATACGATTTCTCGCTCTTTCTGATGCAGGTTTTGATATAACGACAACAAAAGAAATAGTCTATAATCTTGATAAGGATACCGGTAACTTTTCCGACCATATTTATAAATTGCTAAAAGATACTACAACTAATAATACGACAAATTTGAAGATTGAAAACGAAACTTATGCTTTCTTTTTCTTCTTAATCCCTCATATTGATAATATACCGGAAGATACCTCTGTAATAGAGGGTAGTAACCCAGGATATCTATATGGAGATGGTGATTTTATATTATATTCTATTGAAGTTCCGGCTGGTATAACAATTCCTAAATTGGAGATAACCCTTGAATGTTACGGCAACGATTATGATATGTATATACAAGATGTGGGTTGTCCAATATTTACGAATGAGGATGTTTCTAATTATAGATATTGTAGCGAAAGTTGGGGTGGGGATGATGAATTTATAACCATACCCTTTCCTTCTAGCGGAACTTGGTGTGTATTAGTAAGAAGTTGGTCCGGTAAAGGTTCGTTCACTCTGTCCTACAAGATGACCCCGACTCCAACGACCACGGGAAATCAAAACTGGGCAATAATAGGAAGCACAGTACATTTTTGGCCCCCACCCGATCGAAACACCCTTGTCGCCAAGGTGGATAGTTCAAATAATATAACAGAAGGACCTTATGTATTGCCCTACGAATACCTGCATGATCCTGAAAGATTTATTAGTGATGGAGATTTATTTTACAATGATGATTCCATTTACAAACTGGATTTAACATCGACAGAATTATATAACCTTTTTGATATAAATGCCAATAATGATGAAAAATTGCTTTTTGTACAGGGAGCCTCCGGGCTTACAGAAGATTATCAGCCCAATATCACCTCCTATCCTGAAGCACGTCTATTCATGAATACTGTGGCCGATCCTTATTCCCTTAATGATCATTGTTTAATGTTGGAAGAAAGCGGGCTTCCGGATACAAACAAAGAGAACAAGGTTGTAAATAAGTTTATTACCGATTTTAACGCGAACGCCTACCTTATATCCTTTGACCATATATGCGGTGACGCGGGCCGTGGAACAGTTGAGCTACCGATCGGTAATTTTTATTATAATGGCAATGATCCCCTTGACCCTATCAGGAATAAACTATTACTTTCTATCCGGGGAATTACACAGCCGACCCAACCAACCAACCTTACCTGTGAAGTAACAGAACCCGAAACGGATATATTTAATATCACCCTTGATTGGGAATTTATAAATGAATACGCAAATGAAAAAACACTCACTCATTTTAAGATTGAAAGAAAAATGGAAGGAGAAGAATCTACCGTAATAGCTGATGAAATCGATACCAGTGTACGAAGTTATACGGATACGGCAGTACGGTCGAATACAACCTATTACTATCGTGTTGCTGCCGTAAATTGTGCAGGAGAGACTCCATCTGCAATTGTCCTTGTAACAACACCCCAAATCAAGCCCGCGCCTCCTTCCAATTTAACCGCGGCAGCCGGTTCCTTTGCCCGGATACGACTCACCTGGACAGACAACTCCCATAATGAAACAGGATTTAAGCTTAAACGAAATGATCTTGCGGAACCCATTATAATTGAGGGAGCTAATATTACGGAATATGTGGATATGAATTTAGCACCGGAAACACTCTACACATACACGATTTGTTCATATAATGAGATGGGCGATTCCCCGGAAAGCGCACAAGCCTCTGCCACCACCTTAGGCTCTGAGTTACCCCCGGATGTTGCCGGAATAAGCTGTGACATCACCTTCCAAAACGATATCTATGGCAACCCGGACCACTGGATACCTAACACCAGTGAGGTGTGCAGACCTTTTTCTGTAAGAATCCAGGGAAGGGATGTGAATAAAAATGTTTTTGAGATACCGGAAAATTTGAATATTAAGCCCATCGCCCCGATAGATCCCTTCTGGACGGAGGTAGCGGGTGATGAGGTGAATAATAATGTTCACAGGAATAAGGGAACCTGCAACCTCCGGCTGTATGCAACGGATCAAAACGGGAACGAGCAGAATTATTGGCTGGCAGAGTACAACATAGCGGAAAATAACGGAAGTGATGAGAATGAGTATTGGAATATCACCTATAATGAGGTATACTTTACAGAGGAAGGGATCCCGGTGGGGGATTGCATGCTTACTATTACCGATACCGGGCAGTTACGATATGTTGTAGGTGGTATGACTTACAACTGGTTTGCCCTGCGGGCAGAGGAAAATACAGGGATAATAAGGCCGGGAGATGATATATTGCTGAGGTTTGGACTGACAGATTACCAGGAAATTACACCTGCCACGGCAGGTGAGGGGGATTTTTTGGCCTTATTTGACAAAAAACTTTTATGGAGGGCGGAGCTGTATATAGATGAGACGAAGAATCCTGCAACAGGTGATTCTATTCCAGGAGTAGTTGATTGGAATAATGCAAATCCCTGGACAAGAGCCCAAGGGAATGAATGGGACATTGACGGAGATGGCGGGCAGATTACCATTGCCCCTTGGACACGACCGTACGACCCGGATTCAGAATACCATAATTACGGCATTCGTACAGAATATGCCTCTGTGGCTTATACTGCACTTGGCAGGGATAATCCATTTGATTTTAATAATGATTTGGATGACCAGAAAGAGGCTGTACAATTTTACAGGAATCTCCCTGGACATAATACAACTTTTGCACCGACAAATACAGACTGGCTTACATATGTAGACCACACAGATGAAGACTTAAATGTTAATACTGATTTATACCAGCCATACAGACCGGTTTTTTCTTCGGTAGTGCTACATGTAAATGAAGGTGATCAGTATTTTGATGAAAATTGGAACTTCACTACAGGGCAAGCAGCAGGATTTTCAGCCGGGACTAATTGTAATGGTCTCACCCTGCAAGCAGCGGCATATGATGGTAATAATTATGTATACGGTTTAGATGCGATAGGTGATAGGCTTGTTTGGGGAGCCAACTATGGGGGCGCTTACCCGAGGGATGAGCGAGTATGGATAATGTGGCAGGAAGGACAAGAACGAGGAGTGGATAATCTGATTGTACCAGGTGATATGGTTGATATGGATGGGCATTGCGGGATTATTTATAAAGTTGTTTATAATGAAAATAGTAGAACGATAATTCAAGGTCAATGCTTAATTCTTGAAGCCTCAGCACCATTTTATGAATATAAAATACTAATGCATCGATCAATAATTGATCATAACGCTGCATTTAATAATTTTAAAATAGTCAGATTAAGTACAAGAGGAGAATAATAGTCATGAAAAAAATAATGCTTTTTTTAGCAATATTATTTATATGTAATTTTCTTTACTCAATTAATTTTTATCCTGGAGAATTAGCTGGGACAATTAAAAGAGGGAAAGCGCCAAATGAAATTGGATGGAGTAGAACCCCTCCTCCGAATGAATATTTTACCTTTGCGCCAAACGGCAATCTTTATATTTTTGATAAAAGATATGGAAAGATAAAGATATTTACAGCTAA
>JAFGRV010000614.1 GCA_016934975.1 Spirochaetales bacterium
CTCCGGGAGCCAAATACCCTTTGGTTTTTCACCGAAGGCTTTTTCATGTGATTGAACGGCACAGTGCAACTGGGCTCTCACATTCCGTGGATAATTCTCCAAATGAGGCAAAAAAGAATGGGTGGCACTGCTGGTAATAAGTTCCACATACCCTTTCTGCTGAAAATATTTCATCCCCGTGAGAATATTCTTTTTATAGAGAACAGTGAAATCTTCGTAATTCTGCTTAAATTTATCATAATACATTAAAGCGAGTCTGTTAAATGCAGGTTCATTCTCTGTCCGCTTTTTTTCTTTTTCCGCGAGTTCCAAAAGTCGCTCTATATGTTTTATATAACGATTCTGCAGAAGCTCATCACCGAGCATCGCCGAGAGAGTCGGTGAAATACTGACAGTAAGCCGGAAGGGAACATTATTTTTTTCCAGACTGCGAAACACCCTCAGAAGAGGAAGATATGTTTCGGAAATTGCCTCGAAAAGCCAATTTTCTTCTAAAAAGCGTTCATATTCCGGGTGACGCACAAAAGGAAGGTGCGCATGAAGTACAAATGCAAAATAGCCTTTTGCCATACGATAAACTACTCCTTACCTGCTATGATCCGTAGGGGATATAACTTGAACTTACAAATGAGATGATTCTCTGTGGAATTCCGGCTGATGCCGGATGAAAATTCGAAAAATCTTTCCGAATAATATCTATAATCTTATCAGTATTTGCCGAACTCCACGCTTCATCAATCACATCCGATAGTTCTTCCCGGGGAGTGGAAATGACATTTGATTTTGCTATGATCTTTTTCTCCCCATGTGATGAATAAAGGAGTTCGATAAGATACACACTATTTGCGTGGGGAACATTGATATACCATTTTTTATCCGAAAGAAGAATGGGAATGTCAAAATAAAAATTGGAATTGGAACCATTAAAATTTATGAGTTTTACATCATGAACTCTTAAAAATAAACCCTCAAATCCCGGATCCGATTTAATCGATTCGACCGTTTTATCATCAATCTCCCAATACGTAAAGGCCCAGAAAGGATCACGGGTCATGAAAATAACCTGGGTCTGATTATATTTGGTGGGTAAAGGATAATCGATTCCCTCACTCACTTCCAGGTCTTCATCCTGGGTGATCGTATATTTTGTCTCTTCTACCTGGACCGTATAATTATCCTGTTCTCTTTTTTCTTCGACCCGTTCCGTGTATGCTTCCCAGATCAGATCGATGAGAATATCCCGGGAATCTTCGGCAGAAAAATCCAGATTCTCTTTTTCCGCTATTTTCTGTAAATCTTCTATTGTTAATTGTTGAAGCCGTTCTCGTCTCATGCTTTTAAATCAATATTCCTTTCATCTTCTTATATACTAGCCAAAAGAATAATCCATGTCAATAGAACCACGGGACGCAATATAAAATTTGAACAGATTTTATGGACAATAAACCCCTTTACAAACAAAGAAGAAATAGTAATACTTACCATATGAAAAATAAACTCATTATCCATGGACATTTTTATCAACCTCCACGAGAAGATCCCTGGTTCGGCCTCATTCCTCATCAGGATTCGGCCCTTCCCTATCATGACTGGAATGAACGGATTACCAAAGAATGCTACGCAGCAAATTCAATGTCCCGGACCCTCAATCCTTTCGGACAGATAACGGACATTGTTAATAATTACCGCTTTATGTCCTTTAATTTCGGACCCACACTATTAAGCTGGCTTAAGGATAACGCGAATTACGTTTATAAAAACATTATTGAGGCTGATAAAATAAGCAGAGACTTGAATGGCGGCCACGGGAATGCCATCGCCCAAGGATATAATCATACTATTCTTCCTCTTAACTCAAACGAAGATATTAAAACACAAGTCACCTGGGGGCTGCAGGATTTTGAATATCATTACGGGAGAAAAGCAGAAGGAATGTGGCTGCCTGAAACAGGGGTAAATCTGAATGTCGTGGATATCCTTATCGAAGAAGGAGTCAATTTTATCCTCCTTTCTCCCTGGCAGGCAGAGGCGGTCTGTCCCGCAGGCTCGAACAAATGGCAATCCCTTCATAATAATCCGATCCCTTCCGGAAAAGCCTATCGCATAGAAAGACCCCACGGCTCGATAAATGTCTTTTTTTATAACCACATCCTTGCCACAGGCATATCTTTTCAGCATTACTTGCGGAATGCAGAACGATTATACAATCATATTGTCTCGTTCAAACAAAATGCCGATCCCGGACACCTGATAAACATCGCCACCGATGGCGAGGTCTACGGACATCACGAACCTTTCGGAGATATGTGCCTGGCTGCCCTCACAAAATTAGTAAAAGCAGGTCCGGATTTCGAATTTACCAACTATGGTTATTATCTTGAACAATACCCCCCCGGCCACCTTGTCAAGCTGAAAGAGGGGGAAAAAAACCTCGGGACGTCGTGGAGTTGTGTTCATGGGGTTGCGCGGTGGTATAGAAATTGCGGTTGTACAACCGGGGGACCCCCGGAATGGAATCAGGAATGGCGTACTCCGTTACGGGACGCATTCATCTATCTCCGGGACAGACTCCGGGGAATCTACATAAAGGAAATGTCCCAACTCTCGCAAAAAGATCCAATGCAGATCCGGAACGCCTATATTGATGTACTTTCACACCATGTTGACAGACTGGAATTCGCCCGGAGTATTATCGACAGGGCAAAACCGGAAGATACCGGTGTGATGAATAAATTCTACACCCTCTTAGAAGGGCAAAAATATTCAATGTATATGTTTACATCATGCGGCTGGTTTTTCTCCGAGATTTCCGGGCTGGAAGCGATGCAGAATCTGCGGTACGCCATCAGGGCTTTGGAATTATACTCCGGTTTCGCGGAGCAGGATATTCTCACACCCTTTTTAGCCGAACTGGAGAATGCCCGGAGCAATATCCACAACTACGGATCAGGGAGAAATATCATCGAAACAATGATTATGCCGTATAAAAAGAAGTTACATCACGGTGCGGCGATCCTCATTCTTTCCTATCTCTGCCTGGGTACCCAATATAAAAAAGAGACATACGGAATCTTTAAAAAACTTGATTTTAAGGTTGATAGTAAGACGGACAGTAAACCCTCATTTCCCGAACATATCGGGGAGATAACTGTGATGGATATCACGACGTTCAACACGGCCACGTACCATTTTACCCTGTCGGAATCCGCACTCGAAGGCATTACCCTGATCTTAAAGAAGAAAAAACCGGATAATAGCTATGAAAACCAGATTGAAATATTTCCCGGCGAATTACCAATTCAACTGCGAACTCATATTACCAGTACCATATCCACCCATGTTGTGGATAGTTGTATCACGGAAAGTGAAAAATCCCTGCAACTGACGATGGATGCCCTGATTTATCTAAAGAAAATGCATGTATTACGGCCAAAGACAATCATCGAGCTGGCTGAATTACTTATAGACAGGATTTTCGAAAAAATTCTCAATGATCCGACGATTATTCCACCCGAATCGGAACTGAAACAAGTCAAAGAGCTTGTGACATTTACCAAGGAATATGAACTCAATGTCGATATCGAAAGCCTTAAAAAGAAAATTTCAGGGATGATTATTTATCAGACAGACAGATTGACCGAAGAGATCGAAGAAGAAACAACAAAAGTGATTATTCATCTTCTGGAAACAAGCAGAGAAATCGGCACTGAACCGGAAACTACCAGGGCACAAGATAAAATATTCCAGCTTCTTAAAGGGAGTAAAAAATATTCTCTTAAAAAAATTGAAAAAGATAAGGATTTTATCGTATTTAACCGGTTAAGACGGCTTATCAAGCTTGGCTCATACATTGGTTTTGATGTGGAAGAGTATAAAGATCAATTTTTTAATATCGAGTAATGCTTAAAAAAATACTTATCATGACATCCCTGATCTTCTCTATCACTCTCTTGCATGGTGAAGCGAAATCCAAAATCGAAGCCGATTTTATAATAAAAGCCGGAGATGAACTGGAAGCCGTTGATTACTATACGATTAAATCTGATATTGAATTGGAATTTGAACCATCCGATACTATTAAATGCGAGTTGGAACTTGAATCAGACCGATTTGAAGTAACTGCCGATGAAATATCAATAGCCTGGTCCCCCCATGATTACGCAAAAATAAAAATCGGAAAATTTAATCCCGAACTGACTTTCGAAGACTATATCCTCAATCGCAAACAGCTCTTTACCTCCAAAAGTATTATTGCCGATTACATTGATTATTTGGGTTATACAATAAGCAATATCGGGGGTAAATTCTACAAAACCTATTCTAAAAAAACAATTCCGGTTTCATATTTCATTCATACCGCGTTCAATTCAACTCAATTCGAACCGGAGGTTATCCTCGGTTTTTTTTATCATTTTAATAAGAGCGACAGCTACCTTGGATTATTGGGCTGCTATCTCCCCTATTTCAATCATAACCTCTGGCTTCCCCCGGAAATAAAATCTCAGACAAATAATTTCATCACGAATCTCATTTTTAGTGATTATGAGAATGATTTTATCTACGGAATAGAATTATCGGTGGGTACAAATCTTTTAGACCCCATCGGACTGCTTCATTTTCCGGGAAAGGGAGAATACACCCTGTTCGGCGGTGCGGATGTACATACAGGTTATAAATTCCATTTTTCCGATATCAATTGGATACCGGCTTTCCGGTTCAGCATACTCTACCCGAATGTTGAAATAATTGACTGCCCGGGCATGGAAATTCTCGCGGCGAGTACGGTAAGCTATGATAACATCCTGTTTTTGACTCTTGACAGCGGACTCGGAATAAATGTATTTTATGATAATGAAAAATTATATACTCAACTGGAATTCTTATGGGGAATAAAACTATCAGTCCGAATTTAAAGATTTTCTTTCTATTGTATATTTGTATCTTTTTTCACTGTTGCGGCGAATTCTTAGGTTTTTCATCTCTGCCGGAGCCGGATCTTGGCACAATAAAAAAAATACGATTATATCTCTCCCCTGATTCTCTAAAAAAATTATATAATACCGTCATTAACGATACCTATGTACCCTGCTTCTACGAAGAAGACAGCCGGAGAATCGAAGGCTTTATCAAGATACGGGGATTATCTACCCGCATCTATCCCAAGAAATCTTTTACGGTAAAACTGAATGTCAATAATAAAATAGAGCGCTATGTGATAAAAACCTTTTCATTAAAGAACAGGATTGCATTTTTTGCATATAATAGAGTGGGACTCGGCGTACCGGAAACAGAAGGAGCGGCACTTTTTATTAATGACGAGTATATCGGATGCTACACCAAAATTAAACTATATAACGAAGAGGATCTAAGAAATAAATATTACGATATTCCCGGCGAATTATTCAGTTGTCATTTTAATAATATGGGTTCCGATGTACCCTTGCACTCCCTCTCGGAAAAAAAATTCCCCGATGACAACAATTTCATTCGCCTCCAGGAATTGATATATAACGCGAAATATATGGACGATGAGGAATGGAGTCAGTGGACAGATACGGCAATTGATAAAGATCAAATTGTAAAGTACATGATTGTTCATGATTTTCTGGGAATTACCGATACATACAGGCAAAATTTCCATATCTATGCTCACAAAAGCCTGCTTCTTTTACCCTGGGATAATGAATTAGGAATGGATATTCAAAACTTACCGGCAATCGGGGGAAATAATCTTCTTACGATACGGCTTTTGCAGGAGCCTTCGATGAAATATCTATACAATGAGTATATGAAGGCTTATTTTCTTAATCCGGGTGAAAATAATATTACAGAGGATTTAATAAATGAATTAGATAGAATACACCAGGAGACAGACAAAGCAGTCTTTAATGAACCTGCATACTATATTACCTATGATGAATTTCTCCGGACTATCACAAAAATACGCGATTTTGTATCAAACAGATATATAACAATAAACGATCCGCCATTGCAGTAACACTCATTACATAATTTTAAAACTGAATCATGAACTCGTTTTATCGCCGGGAAGAAACGGGGATAATGAAAAAAAACAGATTATTACTCGGCAGGAACCTCCCCGGGAGTTTCACCAAGAACACTTTCCAGCAATTCAATAATTTCCAGAAGCATTTCATCATCGTACGCTTTTATTGAATTCTGTATTTTTGAATCCACAAATGTCGACATTTTTTTCGGCAGAATGCTCTTGCATTCTTTTTGTAACACGAGCAATTCCTGTTTATTATATAATTTATAATTATCTTTAAATTTAATGATTAGTTTTCTGACTTCATCTTTGTTCTTATTCTCAATGGATTCCACATTCATATTGTCGGCAGTAGCCGACTTCCGATTTTGCGTATAAGGTGTATTGTCGGCAGTAGCCGACTTCCGATTTTGCGTATAAGGTGTATTATGTGCATACATGGCACCTGATTTTTTTTCCTGAGATTCAAAGTGCAGTGATTGATTACTCTTCTTTTCCAGCTGCCGGATTATTTGTTTATAAAGTTTGTGATTTTCAATCGGTTTTGCAAGATAATCATCACACCCTGCATCCAAATATTTTTTTTCATCGCCTTTCAGCGCATGTGCGGTAACCGCAATACAATAGATATCTTTCAGCCTTTCCGACTCCCGAATATATGTAATGACATCGATACCGCTCATCACAGGCATTTGAATATCCAGGATAAGCAGGTCATACCAATCATCGGTATCAACTTTTTTTTCAAGCATTTCAATTGTTTCTCTACCGTCTTTTGCAAAATCACAATATAAACCTGCCCTCACAAGAAGTTCATGGAGATACAGCCTGTTCGATTCATTATCTTCAGCTACCAAAATATTGCAGGAAATACCCTTTTCCAGGAAAAAAAGGACTGCTTTCGCCGTATACTCCTGATTTGCAGCACTATTCGACATTAATTTGTCTCTGCTTTTCTCAATTATTTTAAGAGGAAGTTTGACGGTAAAGCAGGATCCTTGAGCAGGCAAACTGTTTACAGTAATGCTCCCATTCATCTGTTCAACAAGCTGTTTTGTTATGGCAAGACCCAAACCGGTCCCGCTGTAGGCGCGGGTAAGTGACGGATCTCCTCGTTTAAATACGGTAAAAATAGCCTCGTGCATTTCCTCCGGAATGCCGATTCCCGTATCCTCAACACTGATACAGAGCTCGCCGTCAATATAATCCGCGGAAATATTAATTGAACCTTTTTCCGTGAATTTAATGGCATTATTGATAAGATTACTCACAATTTGCTGAATGCGGTGTTCATCTCCATAAAGGGCTTCGGGTACAGATGTATCTATTGAAATGCTAAACTTAAGCTTTTTCTCCTGTGCCTTGGTTAAAAAAACATTTTGTAATGGAATGAGAATATTCCGGAGAGAAAATTCTTCTTCTATAATCTCCATCTCTCCTGCCTCAATCTTTGAAAGATCCAGGATATCATCAATTAAAGTTAATAATGTTTTTCCCGATTTCAAAATAATATCAATTTTATCGACATGAGAAGGCTGTTTTACTTCTTCTTTTAATAATTGGGCGAAACCCATGATTGAATTAATAGGCGTACGAATTTCATGACTCATACAGGCGAGAAATTCACTCTTTGCCCTGTTCGCCCGTTCCGCTTCTTCTTTGGATTTTTTTATTTCTTCTTCGGTAATTCTCGATTTATCGATAAGTTCGGAAAGCTTGCCGATGACACAACCTATTAATACCGAAATAAGCATTTGAACAATACCGAACAGACTTTCCGTGTTCTGAAAGCCCGTTATTCTCATAACAATAACAACAAAAAAATCTGTTAGAAGACCAGTCAGAATAGGACCGTAGATTCCGAGCAGCCAGCCACTAATGGCAATGGGAATGAAATTGAGAGAAAGAATTATACCCTTACGCACATTTAGAAAAACTAACATCTGTATAATGAGATAAATAATAAAAATCGTGATAAACAAGAGTAATCTCTTGTTTCGTTTTTCTACGGTGAGATATCTGCCCCAGAAGCGAAATTTCTGAGAATAGTTATCACGGAGTTCTTCTTCGCTCAGATTTTTACTTAATAATCTCGATTTCGAAAGGATATCCGAAATAAGTCCGATCCCGGTTCCGAGAAATATCATCGCGATGGTTAATAATTGAAAGGGGGGATTCAGATTGCCGGCGCCGCTGATTCCAATCACAATACCCATTATATAATTCGATAAAAGACCGATAAAAACAGGAACATAGAGACCAAGCAGCCATCCGCTCAGAACGATTGGTATAAGAGAAATGCAATGAAGAATACTTAATCGTAAAAAGATAAAACTGATAGTCTGAATGACTTCAGCAATAACAAAGATAATGACAATAACAAGAAAATGTTTTTGTCGTTGTTCGGTTGGGATATATTTTCCAATGAGTGGAAATTCATTTTTCGTATTGTCAAGGATGCTCATTACTTTTTTCCTTTCTTACTATCTGATACGCTGCTGTTGTCATTACATTTGAGTTGAAAATCTATTAATCGAATGGAAAATATAATCATAGTGTCGACCATTTTTATTATACAGAATAACATCCCCAAAAGCAACTAATAGTAAAATATAATTTGATCAGGGAAAGCAGCCGGAATTAATTATTTTACACGCCGGATATTATCTAAAAATACCGAACCTTCAAGACCGGCAGGTCCATTGATTTTGAAAATAAGCCGCTTTACATCATCCGTATCAACGAGTGCGGTCGAATTTTCCCAGTTTGTCAGGGAGGATTTATAGGTTTTTGATGTTACATCAAAGATAAAATCCTTATTCATTCCCGAAGGGAGGGGAAATGATTCACTTTCGATCCAAAACCAGGTTGATCCTGTACAGACTGCAAATGCGAAGGTTAATTCATCATCTGTAGCATTAAACACATCTGCAACAAGTGTGGAATAACCAAGCCAATCGATTTTTTCAAAACCTTCTCCATAGACATACTTTTTTTATTAAAAATGATTACATTGACTTATTTTAGAGATAATTCTTTGAATTATCTGTACTTCCGATTCCGATAAGGTATCCACATTCGTTGAATACCAATTGTCCTTTTACATAAGACGTTTTCAACTTCCTATAAACCCGATTGTAGTTTAAAGTTGAGTTTACTGTCAAAAGAAAGCCACCGCCGTTCCGTGAATGGCCTTTCAAAGAATGGCCGTTCAAAGAACGGACTATGCAGGTGGCCTTTTACTATACAAGATGAATTTCTCATGGTCAACCGAAATTTCAGAAATCCCTCTTCTATCCGGACGGAATCACGCCAATTAGTTTTCGTACATCCGAAATTACTTTATGGGGGTATGATCCTTGAAAACCGGCCGGGCATGCACCTGTAAAAAAAACAGAATATAATCCTGCAAGGTACCAAGAGAATACAATAATTATAATAATAATTCACTTCTTATCAAAAAAAAGACGGAAAAGGGTTGACAAATTCCGTAATTGGGATAGAATTTTCGTATATTATCATATAAGAGAGGTAGTAAATATGACAATTACATACTGTGATGTGACCAAAAAGCCGATCGAAGGCGCCACAACTGCCTACAGTTGGGATATAAGAAAGTACCGGTATAATACTATCCTGGACAAGGATCTGTCTCCCGATGGTCAGGCAACACTGGAAGAGGAAGTTAATAAAGAAATGCAAACTAAATCCGAATTCAATTTCATGGAACACAAAAGGATTTTACAGGAAAAGCTGAAAGAACTGACACGCTAAATATACAGACTTTTTTTGAATTGTCTGTATTTCCGATTGCAGTTGAGTATCGTATTTCTTTACACCCATAATCTGTATTATAACGATATGCTATTATTTCGCATATTCTTGTTTTTTTACAAGAATATGCGCCACTTTTTTTGAACAAAAAATGTGGAATAATAGCGAAACGCAGGTTCACAAGAA
>JAFGRV010000615.1 GCA_016934975.1 Spirochaetales bacterium
ATTATAGCTTTGAGGTCGTGAATATCGTAATACATCCTCTGCTTCTTCCAATCTGTATCTGCTGTTATCAAGAATTTCTCTGATAGCAGACATATATTTCTGTTCGGTTATCGACCGGAGTTCACTCATTTTGCTGTTTACACTCTCAAGAATTCTCTCATAATTATTCAACTGGTTGAACATTTTGTCACTCCCCACAGCTTTATTTGCTTCGGCCATTTTTTTTATCCTGGCTTCTTCATCCGGGAGTGCATCGGACTCGGCAAAAATTTTCTTTGCTCGTTGGGCAAGATCTTCCAGATAGGCTTTATACCTGGGATAGATATTCATCAGCCTTATAATTTTCTGCTGATTCTGATCGAACTTATGTGTTTCGCCCTTCACTGTTGCTTTGCATGCTACAATAAGTGTTAATAAAATGAGAATAATAATGAAACAGCTGTATTTCATACGGCCTCCTCGATTAATAGTGTTACTCTAAAAGCATAGTAAAAGACCACTTGTAAAGCAAGTGGTCTTTTCAAAAACATGTCCGGCGATAAAGACTAATTGTATGTACTGCCAGGCAGCTGGCTTGGGAGCGGTTTTGGTTTTAAGATGGGGATGCGATTCTACATATAACAGGACAGATACTATTCTTCAAGAAAGCTTTTATCCACGGCATCTCTCACCAACTCCCGGGCAAAATTCCATAAACCTTCGGATCCTTTGTTTATTATTTTATTCACCGTAAGAACATCTCCTGATTTTATATGGGCTTCCTGCCAGGTTTTCCCATGGGTTGCATAGTTAAGAAGCATTGGCTGGAGTCTGTCCAGGGCACGTGCAAACCGGGCCTCATCCGTTTCGTTTTCTTCGAATTCTGTCCAGAGAGCAATATACTCTTTATTTTGATCCTCCGGGAGAAGGGAAAAAAGTTTTTTGGAAGCTGCTTTCTCTTTTTGCTCCTGCTCATGCCTTTGGGTCAGATCATAAACGATGACATCTCCTGCATAGATTTCGACCAGATCATGTATCAACAACATTTTGATGACTTTGAGCAGATCAATATCTTTATTCTGTGATTGCTCCTGTAAAATCATGGCCATTAATGCAATATGCCAGGAATGTTCCGCATCATTCTCTTTTCTGGAGCTGTCGGCAATATACGACCTTCTATAAATCGTTTTCAGTTTATCAACCTCAATAATAAAGTCTATCTGCTTTTTTAGTCTTTCCGAGTCCATCGATTCTCCTTTGGAAATATTTTCATTTCCCACTATAACGGAAATCTCCGGTTTATACAATTGTATTATCCCGGTACAAATGTAATAGAGGGAAATATGCAGAATAACAGCGAAACGCAGGTTCACAGGAAATCAAGAATTTTCATAACGGCAACCTTGTCATAAATTATTTATTTGGGTTGCGTCCGCAGCCTGGGTAATGAATATAAATAGATTATTTTTTATAATGTAAAAACCTTGACAAAAAAAAATAATATAATGATATTATATTATGAAAACCATAAAAAACTATCAATTCAGATTATTTATTATAAGATTTATTATCATCGGGTTGATTGGGTACATCGTCGAGATTGTATTTACAAGCTGCCTTTCTTTAGGAAAATCCATCTACGCGTATTGTACAATAGAAAATTATGTATTTAACCTCTATGAATCCGCAGCCGGACAGGTAGGATTGTTTGCTTTTTTTGTATATTGCTGGGCCGCAATACCCTTTACTTTTCTGACAAATCCCCTGAAAAAATTAATAAAGAACAATCTCCTTTTTCCCAATTTTGGAATATTTCTTCGAGGTCTCATATTCGGACTTATTTTTATGCTTATTGAATTTATCATCGGAATGTTCCTGCTTCTATTTCATATCAGGGCATGGGATTATTCCAATCTGCCCCTGAATGTGTTCGGTGTCATCACCTTCGCTTTTTTACCCGCATGGACGGTTGCGGGAATACTCGGAGAATGGATACATGACAGACTCCTTCAGATTGATGATATTTTGCTGAATCCGGAAGGTTATGATGATAAAGGTTTACGGATAGGGTTTAGAAAATACGAAGAGTTTCACAAACAAAAGCAAGCGAGAAAAAAGCACTAAAAAAGTAATATTTACAGCCATTTCAATGCTTTAAAACATAGTAAGGAGTTTTTAGACCATGCGAATATCCATGCATATAGCCGGAATCCTCCTCCTTTCCCTGTTCTTTACCGGATGTAACAAGGTTGATGACTATCGCTTTGTGTCTCTCCCGGCCTTTCAGGAAGATATAGCAAAAACAACCTTGGTGGTTCAGTCAGGCCATAAAGATGGGATCACAGCAGTATCTTTTAGCCCGGATGGTAAATATATTGTTTCCGGTTCTTTTGATAAAACGATAAAATTGTGGGATAACAAGGGTAATCTGATAAAAACCTTTAACAGAGATCCTTATTCGATCTCCTCCCTTGCATTCAGCCCGGAGAGTACCACAATTGCGGCCGCTTCGAATGACGGCATAGAATTATGGAATATAAATGGAACCCTCATATCCTCTTTTAAAGCACATAACAACTATATCAGCTCCCTGCTGTTCAGTCATGACGGAAAGTACCTTATTTCAAGCTCCTGGGACAAAACCGTAAAAATATGGGACATAAAAGGAAGAATACGGTTAAAGGAAACATTATCCGGACATACAGACATTGTCAATGATATAGCAATCACCACAAACAATACATACATAGCCTCGGGGTCCGATGATAAAACAATTAAAATCCGGGATTTTCAGGGAAATGAAATAAAGACTATCGCAGATAAAGGTTTTGGAGAAATTAAAACCCTCGCGTTCGACGATTCAGGGGATACAATTGCAGCCGGAACGGATGACGGAAGATTGATACTTTTAAAGGCTGATGGAAGGGTCATCCGCTCGATAAACGCACACTCGGATATTGTGGGAGATCTCCGATTCATAGACAGGTCAAAGAAGATCATTTCTTCTTCATGGGATGGTACAATCAAATTTTGGGATCTAAAGGGTAACCTCTTAAAAAACCTGGAGACCGGTCATAATTATTATGAACACATCGCACCTAACCCCGGGGAAACACTCATTGCTTCCGGATCGAACGATCAACTATTTAAAATGTGGGATTTAAAAAATAATCAGGTCACGAAGATACCGGACAGGATTGTCACTGCCTTCGGGACAACCATCAGTGCAGATAACAGATTGGTCCTTGCTCTCTGTCAAAATGTGGGGGTGCAGGCATGGGATATAAGAAATCATAACGATATTTCATATCCTGTTGGGGATTCCGATTATTACCGGATCGCCATGAGTCCAAATGGGGCTTATATTGCGGCGATTTTTATTGATAAAACGATAAAGCTGTGGGATACGAAAGGCAAGCTTTTACAGACATTTACGGGACACACAATCGAGAGTATAATGCTGCGTTTCAGCTCTAACAGCAAATTCGTCATCCTGAGTTCTGTTAAATTCGGAACGAAATTCCGGAACATTGATACGAGTCTTGAAACAACAGTAAAAGGAAATTCTCACCTTCGCACGATGATAGAAATGAGTCCTGACGGCAAATCCTATCTTACAAGCGATAATCAGGAACTGAAACGATGGAACAGTAATGGTGAGTTTATACAAAGTTATAAGGGACATTCCGGCATGATTATTCTTGCAGATTTTAGTCCGGATAACCGCTTTATTATAACCGGATCCACGGATAATACGGTAAAACTCTGGAATATAAAAGGAAAGCTTCGCAGAACATTTACCGGATTTACCAAAGGCTTAAGTAAGATAGAATTCTCGCCTCATGGGAATCTTTTTATTGTACAGGAACAAACCTCGGGAATAAAACTTTTTAGTACACAAGGAAACCTTATCTGTGAGTTTGGTGCGGGATATTCTCTCCCTTATACAAAATCCGCTTTTCATCCCGGTGGAACCTATATACTTTTACAGGCTGATAAAGGCTTCGCGCTTTTTACCGTTAAAGGCAGTCTTTTGGCATCATTTTTAGACTATCCCTACGGGGTAAATACCCTTGGGTTTTCACCTGATGGGACCTACATTCTTGCAACATTTGCAGATGGAATTATAAAAATATGGCATACTCAATCACTGAAAAATATAAATCTCCTTACCTTTACTTCCGGAGAGTGGTTGGTATATACTGATCAGAATAATTTCGAATGTTCAGGGAAGACGGAAAAGTATATAATGTTCAGGAAAGGCCCGGAGATTGTGCCGGTAGACCGGATGAAAGATGATTTTTATGTTGATACCTTATTGTGGAAGTATTTTAATACATCTCTTCATGAGTAACTGCATAGCAATTTGTTGATACAACGAAAATTATTGTATATACTTGTCCGATAATAATATAATAATTTAGTATTTTTACACCTTTTGAATTTCAATAAGGTATTCTTTTTACTATCAGGAGA
>JAFGRV010000616.1 GCA_016934975.1 Spirochaetales bacterium
CGGAAGATTTACATGCGCTCATTTTTTTTGTAAAAAAATACTATTTTTAAATTTTTTAAGGAGAAAATATGAAAATGTTTTTTAAAATGAAGAACACTAACATAAAAAAAGGCAGGGGAATCGCCTTTATATGTATGTTATTTTTGATACTTGGGGGTGCAGGCTTTGCACGTGACATCCCCGGTTCAATCAGTGAAGCAAACGAGGAATTTGCTCAACGGCGAATCAATCTTGTTCGTTCCTGGGCTCTTGAATTCGCTTATAAGGCAGATATCCATAGAATTAAGGATGGAGAGACTGATACAGAAACTGATGACGAAGACATAGAAGAATGGCCTACCGGCTACGAACCATGGGGAGCGGACGGGATGCGGTCAAGCAATCAGTTGCGGAAATGCGCCGCGGGAATGTATATCTTCTCCCACCCCGGTGAATTTACCAACAAAGATTATAGCCTGTTCAGCGGACTTAAGGAAACGCCTGAGGAAACACATACCTTTGAAGAACACCGGGAAGCATTTAAAATGCGAACCTATGACTGGTTAAAGGATGTGGAACAATACAAAACAGTAGGTTCTGCCGGTACGGATATCTTTTTATTCGATGAACAAAAAAATCTGTATCACGAAGGACCGGAAACAGGGATGAAGGTTGATGGTGATTACGACTTTACCCTTGTTCAGCTTGCCGGGCTCATTTACACATTTATCGATTATCCGGAGGTTCTCACCAATGACATGATCTGGGAAATTTTATCCCATTCAAGTACGGTCCGGAGAAAATTACTCATCCATAAGGTGGAATGTAAAAAGAATGAAGATAATTTTAACAGTGACGAGTGTTTCTTTCGCATTAAACCGGATGACCTTCCTGAATGGAAAAGCAGTGAGCATAAAATGAAACAGGATGAAACCTGGGATGATATCAATATTGAGCAGGCTTTTGATAATATTGTGAGAGTACGGCTTATTGACCGGGATGAAGGCATGTCCGTTGATGACGAGCTGGGTTCCGTCACAATTGACAATAAATTAAAGCATGAGGCCCGTGTATTTTTTAGTGAAGATGAGGTCCTCTATATCATGACCTATAGTGTTGTCCCGGATCTCTCCCGTCCCCGGGGACCGGAAATTGGTGCTTGTTTTTATTCGGACGGAGTCATTTCCGGGGGAGTCCCTGTTACCGGCAATGGACCAAATGATTACCTTGGTATTTCCTCAAGAACACGGGAAGCGAAGACCGTCGCGGGGAAATCGGTGAAGTTCAGCGTCGATTTTTCGGTCTGTGAAACCGAAAACCATACCCTGATGATCAATTCATGGCGATACCTGATCCAAAATTATATACAGTGGGCTGCCATAATACCGGCGGATCACCCCCGTTCCGATGAACGCCTTATAGCTCTGTATAATCAGGATCCCGGGCGGTACACAAATTCGCCTGAGTATTCCGATAAGATACTTCAGATTCTCGGGCGGATTCCCTATAACGACATGTTCGAAACGAATTCAAAATCGTATGCCGGATTTTCTCATAATGCGATCCAGTGTTTTTTTAGCAGTGCGGACAAACTTGAAGAACTCCGCTCCACCCCGAATTATGCAGGGGATAAGATTAAAACCGCCGCCGGAAATGCCCTGGATTACCTCTCCGCGATTTATGCCTTTCAATCCCTTAACGGGAAGCGGCATTCACCGATGCGGAGAAACTGGGACAGTTACCGTGAAGTCCTCGATTTTTACGATGGCGATTATGTAAACAATATTTTCGGTGTGCTTTCCGGTGCCTATGTATTTGACGATACATCCGGTGAAGAGGATTTCTATAATCCCTCCGGCCCGCCCCCCGCATCTGCAACATGGAAAAGACTTTTTTTAAAATCCGTGAAAGTAAATGCCACACAAGATTGGGGCAAGGATGAATTAAAGATTGTCGTTTCTGCCGATGGTAATTCACTCCCGAAAATCACTAAAAAAGTTGAAAAAGGTGAAACCTTCGAATTGCACTCATATTACTATTTTCAAACTGAGTGTACTATCCGGCTCTGGGATATGGATTCATGGACCAAAGATGACGGGTTAGGCACGATAATTATTCCTCCACAGGAAATCGGCGATGGCGTTGCGGAACTCTCCGGTAAAAATTATAAATACACTGTTGAATATTGGGTTGAACCGGCCCCGGAGATGCCGACACCAAATACGGTATCTCTTCATTCTTTATTCTGTTCGGCCAGGAATGACGTATCTAAGGAAGATGAAATCCGTATGAAAATATGGGTTGATGGAATATTTCAGGGTACAAGTTACAAGAACATGAGTAAAGGCGAAAATTGGGCATTATCAAATTTCTATACATACTTCGATAACGTCGAAGTAAAGGTTTATGAACACGATAAAACCACCAGTAGTGATGCCTGGCTGGGAACAGTGACCATTACCAACGCAGTCCCGACGGATTATGTCTTTTCAACCTTCGATGAAAATGGGGCCCGGTATTTTCTGAACTATTCGAATTTGCCCACTTATATTACATACACACCATATCATTATGAGCATCTCGGATCAGAGGCGGGGTTTGCACTCTGGTCCGCACTTTTTGATTTCCGGATCGATCCGGCAATCCATGATTTTATGCTCCATAAATACGACGGATACTGGACTCGTATTCAATCCCGTTATACCACCGAGAGTTATCCCATACAATATTCCATACCCGGGGCAAGTTCGATTACATTTTCCATGGAAAATCCCATTACGCCGATCCAGCCGTTATATTTCAATCCCGACGGGACAATCCCGACCCAGGGAGCATTCCGGCCGGTGACTCAGCTCTATTTTACCACACCGGATTATGTGAACGCGGCAGGGGGAAAATTCGAGAAATATTATAATGACACCTTTACCTTCTCCATCCTTGGAATTCAAATCGCCGAAATGACGATCAGTGAACTGGAAGACCTTCACGCCATATCAAAACCTTATACAATTGTACCAAAGGGAGATGTAAAGTTTACAACAACCAAATCCTTCGCCGCCATGATTCAAAAAGTAATGGCAATGAAGGGGAATGGGCGTAATCTATCAACCTATAAAAATGTTTCCATCGGTATGGCCTACGGTGACGATATTCAGGTGCAGTATCCGCCGGAATGGAGTTCCCTGGCAGCCGAGTCATTCAACACCGGTTCCTTTAATACGAAAATCCTTGTCTTTCCGGCGGAAAGCGGATATGAATTGGAAGGATATTATGTGGTTGTTCATGACGTCTACGGCTCCTTCGATTCCTTCGTTCCCATGAGAGCGGGGTTATGGGAAATTGTCCCGATTTCAATGTATTCCTCTGCTTCTGCTTTAAGGGATCATTTGATTGCAGCAAATCAAAATAATAATCTTACTAATGAGAAACTTGACTATGTCATGGCTGTTACCGGTGAGACGATCCATATGGATTTCTCACGAAGTTCCGGGATCTATATCACGTCTATTACCGATTCGAATGGTGTTGATATGAATATGGGTGAATACTATATGGAAGAAGGGAATCTCTGGCAATTTCCGTTGTTATCCGTGAAGGAAGTGGACAGTAATTATAATTTTACCGGTTACAACTACGCCTATGCAGCCGGAGACGGGAGAGTTGAAATAAATAATCCTCATATCGGTTCGTATCTGACTATCGATTCTTCCGATTATAAGAATCCGAAACGGACAAGCAGCCGGGATCTGTTCCTCTCCGAATCAGGGGAATTCGACTGGAGGGGTGAGAATGCGGCAATTGAACTGGACTATATCAATAAAACAAAAAGTGTCTATTCACTCCGGGTCATCGGATCCGGATACATGCGCATACTCAGTTCCCGGATGAATACGTCGGATATCCTTACGTACTCACGGGAATTATCCGTGGATATCTATGTTCCTTTAGATCCGGATCCCTATGTCTGGTACGGGGGCCTTGAAATATATTTTGATGTACCCCCTGCCGGTGTCTATTCGGCTCCTTTGGGATATATGGATCTTTCACTCTTATCAAAGGGAGCCTGGAATACTGTGACTTTTATGGTGCCTGATAGCGTGTACGCAGCGCTGGAAGGTGATTACCCGGATATGGAAATAAGAATCGTCCTGAATACCAACATTACAAGTAATCAATACCGGTTATGTAATCTACGGTTTACCGGTTCTACTATCCAAAGAACGGAACTCCACCACGAGGGAAGTCTTATCGCGCCATACCCCACAGGTATATTCGGTTTTGACAGCCTTGGCGACTGGAATTCCGAAAGCGCACTTCTTCAGCTCAACACCGAAAAAAAAATGCAGGGTGATGCGGCCATGGAAGTGATCGGAACCGGGTATATTCCGATAAAAAGCAGATTGTTTTCTTCAACCGAAGTGGTAAACGAAACATCAACTTTAAGTCTCGATATCTTTGTCCCGGGATCGGAAGAGTACCAGTACTGGAAAGGTGCCATCAGCCTTTTTTTCTCTTGTCCCTCCGCCGGCCAGTATAACATCTATCTTGGCCCGCCTGAGGACCTTACCATGAGTTTTAAAGACGAGTTTAACCAGATTTTTTTTGACATTCCCCCGGAGATTGTGAATACGCTTAAAGGCAATTATGCTGATTGCCAGCTGGAAATCGATTTAAATGTGAGTGACGGACCGGGGACCTATTTAATCGATAATCTTAATTTTATCAATAAGTAAAAGACCACCTGCAAAGTCCGTTCCGTGAACGGCGGCGGTTTTCTTTTGAGAGTAAAAGATCAGGGGCAGTGTTCGAAAGGACGCTGCCCTTTTTTGATGGTACAACACCATATTGCCGTGAGGGGAAGATTTTACCTGTGTTCTCTTCATCTCAAGGTGAGTCGTTAAAAATTATAAAACAATTACGGATTCCATAAGAACTTTGAAAGATTTACCTGATTATCCCCGGTAAATTCAATTCCTTCATGAGTAAGGAGTTTTTTTTGCAGTTCGAATCCGTCACCCGGGGAAAGGGATATTTTTCCTTTACTGTTGATGACCCGGTGCCACGGAAGATCGTATTTTTCCGAAGATGAATGCAGAACCCACACAACCTGTCGTGCCGCACGGGGATTCCCCGCCATCGCGGCTATAAGGCCGTATGTCGCCACTCGTCCCGGAGGTATGTTCTTTATAAGATTTCTTACACGCTCGGTAAATGTTTCTGCCATGTTTTTTCTTTCTTTAAAAAGTAGGTGAGCCTACAGAGTAGTCTTTTTTTCATATAATGTAAAGAAAACACCATACAACTCTTTCCGAAATGCCTGCATTGTAAATATAACCGATAATTTCTTAAAAATAAAGCATTTTTCTTAAAAATTCACCACAACAACGCAGTATTATCTATAGCGGATATAGCATGATCTTTAGCAGATGAAATTTGAGTTATAGCAGATAAAGTATGAGTTGTAA
>JAFGRV010000617.1 GCA_016934975.1 Spirochaetales bacterium
CATTTTCAAAATAGAAAAAATAATAAGTTGCCCTTTATGATGTAGTCACACGGATATATAGATACATATACACTGTATATGTTTATTTATATTACCGGGAATTGGCAAAATGTTGTATTGAGACTTAATATAGAAATACAACTGCGGATAAGGAGATAAAAATAATGGGACAATCTATTGCTATAAAAACCGAGCGAGGAGTCCGGTTGCGTTCCGAAGCGGCCTATCTTGATGTCGCAATTACACGGGATTGGGAATCAATTCCACTGGCCATGGAATTTTTTACAGATTTTACCATTTTACGGATGAATAATTGTGAAGATACACATAAAATCGGAATCGCTGTATCGGAACTTCTCGAAAATGCAGTAAAGTATTCAGGCAAAGAAATCATCCGGATTAAGCTGAATAAAGCAGAAAAAGGAAATACCATAACCCTCCATGTTATTAATAAAACGAATAAAAAGCACGCCCGCAGGCTTATTGCCCGAATAAAAGAATTGAATTCTATTGATTCCCTCACTTATTATATTCAAAGAATGAAAGAATCAATAAAAAATAAAGAGGAAAGTGCCGGTTTAGGTCTTGCAAGAGTTTATCATGAGACTGAAGCAAAGCTGTCAGTCCGGTACTTCCGGTTAAAAAAACTTGTTGAAGTGACAGCAACTATTACTTTGCAAAATGAGGAGGAGTAAACTATGAACGATTTAAACGTTAAATCTGTATCCGAAAGCGGAATTGAGATGAAAACAGAAGGAAATACTATCATCTTTTCAGGGAGTATAAATCACCCAAGGCCACAAGTATTTATGGAACCTTTTATGGATGCAGTTCATGACAATATCGTAGAGAAAAAGATTAAAGAAGTAAACTTTGATATTACAGATCTACGGTTTCTTAATTCCTCCGGAATAAGAGAAATTGTTGATTGGGTATTAAAAATGAGTAAACTGCCGGATTCAGAAAAATATATGATTAATTTTATCTGCAGCAAACAACATAAATGGCAGGAATCAAGTATTACGACTCTCATTTACCTGAATCAAAACTATACAAATAAGGTTATGAAAGATTAAATAACAATATTATTCTTATTTAATTCTTTGAACTTTCTTGACATGTAGTACCTCTCTCATTTACTATAAATAGAAAGCTACCTCCGTTCACGGAACTAACTTTGCAGGTGCTTTTTTGTCGTATAGTAGTAAAGTAGTGTTTTGACTTTGGTATTTTAAATCCATCTAAAAGTATCATCGTTTTTTTTAATTGGAAAAGCGTCAAAACATTTACGCTGTGACCAGATTATTAACGAAGCAAAAAATTTTAAAAAACATTATATGATTAAAAAACAGGCGGTTAAAGCAATAGTACTATACTCAGTGAAAATAGGACGTTAAGCTCGTAAAATAACGGACACAATGGAGGTACGATTATTTTCTTTACAATTACGCATAAAGACAGCGATACGCCTGCCCGGACAGGAATTCTCAAGCTTCCTCATGGGAATGTCATGACTCCTGCTTTTATGCCGGTCGGAACAAACGGTACCGTAAAAGCCCTGCGGAATGAAGATATTGAAAAGTTAAATTACCGGCTTATCCTGGGGAATGCATATCATCTCTATTTAAGACCGGGAACAGATATAATTAAAAATTCCCGGGGATTACATAATTTTATGTCATGGAAATATAATATTCTCACGGATTCCGGGGGATTCCAGGTTTTTTCTCTGGCACATTTTAGGAAAATCGAAGACCAGGGAATATATTTCAGATCTCATATTGATGGTTCCTATCACCGCCTTACTCCGGAAAAAGTTATTGAGATACAATCAATCATAGGAAGTGATATCCTTATGCCGCTGGATGTCTGTACACCTCCGGATTGTTCACGAGAACAGGCCCGGGATGCGGTGCTTACGACGACGAGATGGGCAGAACAAAGCCTGCAGACATGGAAGGAAAAAGTTCAGTATGAATCGCACGTGTTCGGAATCATCCAGGGTAATTTTTATAAAGATCTCAGGGAAATAAGCGCAGAAGGCCTTTGTTCCCTCGATTTTCCCGGTTACGCAATCGGCGGACTTTCAGTTGGTGAAACCCCCGGTGTGTATGCGGATATCCTCGCCCATACTGCCGGATTGCTCCCCCCGGAAAAACCCCGGTATCTTATGGGGGTCGGAACACCGGATTACATTCTGGAAGCAGTACAAAACGGAATTGATCTTTTTGATTGTGTCTATCCCACAAGAATTGCACGGAATGCCATGGCATTTACATGGTCCGGAACCTTATCATTACGAAAAGAATCTCTAAAAACAGACAATGGACCGATTGATGAAGAATGCGGTTGTTATACATGCTCCCATTTTTCAAGAGCTTACCTCCGTCACCTTTTTCGTGCACGGGAGATCAACGCGGCTGTCTTTACGACGTACCATAATCTTTATTTTATGCAGCAATTCATAGAAGAAATAAGAAAATCCATCGCAGATAAGTCTTTTCTTCCATTTAAAAAGGATTTTCTATTGAAATACAAATCAAAAAAATAAGGATAATTTTATGCATTCTTTTTCTTTTATTTTATTCATCGTTCTCTGTTTTTGTCCGTTTTTAGATGCAACGACTATTAATTTTGAACAAACAGGGGTGAAGGTTGTACAGAAAAAAATTGTGAAAGAAGCAAAAACATATCTCGGTTCACCCTATGTTTGGGGTGATACGGGTTCAAAAGGCTTTGATTGTTCGGGACTGGTATTCCGGGTTTTTTCCGATCTGATCAATACTCCCCTCCCGCGGCAAGTGGAATCACTTAAACTCGCCGGACATAAAATAACAGAAGGACTTACATTAGCGGATCTTGTATTTTTCGATACATCCGGAGGTGGAAAAGCCACTCATGTGGGAATCTATATCGGAGAGAACAAGTTTATTCATGCAGCTTCTGCAGGCAAAAAAAGAGGGGTTATTATTTCTTCACTCACAGAAAACTACTATAAGAAGCGGTATTTAGGCGCGCGTCGGTTTATCACCAGGGGATTCCCTCTTATAAAAGTAGATATTGATGATGGGAAATACATTACATCAGCATATCCGGAAGAATTATCCCCGGGAATGCCTGTTTATATTTCTGTGACAAGTTCATTCAAAAAAACAACATCCATAGAGATTTTTGGCATACGGAATAAAAAGGAAAAAATCTATAAACGTATGCAGCTGTCTCAAAAATCGAAACCGACTGTTCTTTGGTTTATACCGGATAATGAGAAATGGTCGATTATGATCCGGAAAAACAATAAAGAAAAGTGTGCTCTTATAACGTTGTAGTGTTTTGACCATCGTATTTTAAATCAATATTATAAGTATTGCAGGTTATTTTAAAATAAGCGTCAAAACACTAAGCTTTGACCACAATATTAAAGATGTTTAAAATATAAAAAAACATTGAACGATTAAAAAATAGACGGTCAAAGCAATAGCGCACGTTAAAATTCAACAAACAAGGAGATTCACATTACGGAAAAAAAAGAAAAAAAAATACTAAGAACCGGAATAACCTCAATTATTATTCTATTCTGCACATTGGCAACGAGATTATTCGGACTTGTACGAAATGCTATCATTAATGCAATTTTCGGCGGTGCCGGCCATGCGGATGTCTGGCACCTTGTATTCATGATCCCGAATAATTTCCGGAAATTATTCGCCGAAGGGGCCCTCTCATCTGCATTTATCCCGGTTCTCTCTTCTGCAATCGTAGAAGACCCTCAGGGTATAAGTTCAAAAAAGATTACACGAAATATTATCACTTTTCAGCTGATTATATTAATCCCCCTTACTGTGAGTGCGATTATATTCGCCAGGCCGATTATTAATGTACTTGCTCTTTTTTCGGATCCGGAAAAGATTGAACTATCGATAACATTATTCCGTTATATATTTTCATACATACTTTTTGTCAGTATCTCCGCGGTTATTATGGGGGTTTTAAATTCACATAATGTCTTTATTCCCCCTGCTTTAACCCCCCTCCTCTTTTCATGTGCAGTGATATCATCAATTTTTATATTTCACAAGACTCTTGGTATCTTTGCCATGGCCCCGGGAATTATTATCGGAGGACTCGCTCAAATCATTTTCCAGCTTCCCTGGTTCTTTAAAAAAGGATACGATCTTTCATTAAATTTTTCATTCAGGAATAGTTATTTCAAACAAATCATGAGGCTTTGGCTCCCAATACTCGCCGCTTCATCAATATTTACGATTAATCAACAAATCGCCATGTTATTTGCGAGTAGTTTGGAAGATGGGAGTACCTCTGCCATCGCGAATGCCCTGGTATTCTTCCAACTCCCCTTTGGAATGATCACGGCATCTATTACTACGGTACTGTTTCCGAGAATGAGCAGACAAGCAGCGAGCAAAGATTCTGAAGGTCTCCTCTCATCCTTCAGCTATGGTCTTAATTTCATCCTTATTTTTTTAGTACCTGCGACCATCGGATATATATTCTTAGGCAAACAGATTATTGCGCTTATATTTGAAAGAGGAAATTTCACCCATGAACATACGGAACTGACATACAATGTTTTGAGTGCCTACTCATACGGTCTCTTTAGTTTGGGGGCATTTACATTTTGTCAGCGTTTTTTCTATTCCTTAAAAAATTTTAAAACTCCTCTGATCATATCAACCCTTATTGTTATCATCGATGTTGCACTCTCCTTATGGCTCAAGGAGACAAGCCTGCGGGTAACCGGTCTGGCAATCGCCAATTCCATCGCTTTTTCCATCGGTCTGGTCATCATACTCTATCTTATACATAAGGAACTCGGCTCGATTAAGGTTACTTATTTATTCGGAAATGTGTTACGGGTTGCCGCGACTGCTGCTCTTTTGACAGGGAGCCTCCTTCTTTTTCTCTTTGCAACAAAAATGTATTGGAAACCGGGATCTTCTCTCATTAATGGGATATTTATTCTAGCAGGAGTATTTATAAGTATAATTATTGTATTCTTTATGTACTATGTAACGAATTTAAAGATTTTTAGAGATATTATCGGAGAGAGGTTTAAAAAATGGCTTCCAAAAAAATAATCAGTATACTTTTTTTTCTCATGCTTTCATTCTACGGAATTTGTGAAGAGGGGGAGAGTAAAGAAGAAAAAAAAGAATTATCAATCCTTGAACAATGGAGGGAAACACTCCTCTTTGGTATTGCAGACGAAATAATAGAAGTGCTTAAAAGTATAAAGAGTGCAAAAGAGACAGCTCTTAATAATGAACTTGTAAAGGTGCTTTCCACATCTGTCAATACGGATCTGCAAAAAGCAATTCTGGATTATTTTACTCAATTGGAATATGACGGGGGAGAAAGTACGGCGTTCACCTTTCTTTCCGAAGCAGAAGAACGTGAGTTGAATACATCCTTTCTCATATCCCTTATTAATTATCTTGCGTCCATAAAATCGGAAAAATTAAAGGGGCAGCTTACATCATTGATTGAAAAAGAAGATAACGAACTCTCCATGACTGCAATCCGGGCCATAGGGAAAATAATGGATACATCGAAAGTGGAATATCTCCTGGAAAAACTTGATGATTCCGAATTTCCCGACGAACGGAAACCCTCAATTCTTTTAGTTCTCGGTGATCTTAAGGCGATAGAGGCTGTTGATTCGCTTATTGAAATTGTTGAAGATAAATATCAGGAAAAGATTTGGAGGATGTATGCCTGTGATTCTCTCGGAAAAATCGGTGATGACCGTGCAGTACCGGTATTAAAGAAAACTTTTTCAGAAAATGATGCTCTTCTACGGGCCTACGCTGCACATGCTCTCTCGGCTTTTGATCTCTCTTCGGTGATCGATCTTCTTATCCAGGGACTAAAAGATTCGAACTGGAATGTCCGGTTTCATTGCGCCCAAGCCCTTGCGAACAAGGATGCGAAAAAAGCGATTGACATATTAATATATAAGGCAAAAAAAGACCCTGTTAAGAAGGTGCAATTGGAGGCTTTAAAAGCCCTTGGAAAGATCGGAACGAAAAAATGTTTTGATTTTATCCGGGAGACGTTTTCAGAAAAGTTCGAATCCCTCGATACGAAGCAATTATGCCTTGATCTTCTCGTAGATAATGACCTTGCCAATTCCCTTGATATCATTAAAAAAGTCATGACAGAATTCATGGATGCACCGGCTCATGAATTTAAAATTGTCGATCTCATCGCAAAAAAATTATCTATAACAGAATCGCCGCTTTTACAAGATATTTTTAAAAATTTCCTTCAGAGTGATAATATGTACATTCGTATTTACGGAATCCGCGGTGCAGCTTTAAACCGGTTTATGGGGCTCAAGGAAAAAATACGGATACTTTCGGAAAAAGATCCGGTTGCTGTGGTAAGAAGGGAAGCACTATCAGCTCTTACAAAGATGATGTAACTATCCTTCATGCTGATAAGAATGGAGCAAGGTATTTATCCGTGAAAGCGGGGATTCATATTCTTTAAAGGTTATGGTCGTCCTGTACCCATGACTTGAAACAAGGGGAATTTCCTTGTTTAGACAATGTTCTACCGGGCCTTTCAAGTCAGGGAAAAATTCCTGTTTTATTGGCGTAAAAATATAGGTTCCTTCTATATTCTCGATTTCAGCGATATGAGAGGGCATGGGAATAAGAAAAATCAGAAAGCTGGAAAATCCTCCTCCCACAGTGAATGCTTTATTGTTCTCGATTTTATGTATATTCCTGAATCCGATATGAGGATTTTGAAAGGAAACCCGCATCTCGATGAGATTCTCTCCTTCAAGGAGGGATCCCGATGAAGATCCCCGCCAGTCACCGGCAGGAAGCAAATCGCTGAACACCCCTTCAAAGACCCGCATCCTTATAAAAATAAAAATGATGAGAAAAATAATAACAATAATCAGAACAAAAAGAATTACAGTAAAATTTTCTCCGATAAAATTAAAAAAAGCGACCAATTTATCCCCGGAATAATAGAAGACGAGTGTACCCTGCCGTGGTGCTATCCTGTTGTCATCATCGAAAGAGAGGGAAACAGGAAGCGTGCAGGGTCCTTCCTTAATATCCGAAGGGAGTTTGATAGTAACCTTAAATTTTTTCCGGGCCTTGGGGCCGACAAATTTTGCCGGCACGTTATGTGTGAGAATATTTTGTCCCGCATACTCCAGGGTTCTCAATTTAACTACAATTTCATCATCCACATAATTATGTATAATAAATGGGACATCAAAAATACGGCCTTTACTTCCCAAATCTCCCGGAAACTCCAGGCGCGGGAAACCGGACGTTCTATGAGACATGTCCTCTTTTTCATTTTCATCAAAGGTCGGAATGTCCGTATCAAAGGTGTCGGAAATAATATCTATAACATCTTTTTCATCATCACCAGCCGGGCTTTTCGTCCTGGTGCCCGTCGAATCATCATTCGACGAATTATCATCGGTAACAGGTTCACGGGAGTTCGTACTCGTTGCGTCATCTGCGGTATCTTTATCTCTGTCTCTGGTTGTATCCGGGGTGCTACCTCCGGTTGTATTTGTGTCCCCGGTATTATCTCCGGTTGTATCTGTCGTATCACTCGTCGTTTCATCAATCTGATCATGGCTATCATTCCCGCGTGCAGGGAACCGTATAAAACGAATACTCCACCCATCCCTTTCCCGAATTGTCCGGGCTTGTTTGGCAAGTTCTGCTTCCAGTTCCTCCATACTTATTCCGGAAAAGGGACTGTCAGCAGGAGGATTATGGACAAAATCCGAGAGCATGAGAAGTTTTTTGGTATTTCTTTTCGGAAGACCCTCTGCATAAAGAATTAAAAATTGCAGGGCAGAAAGAATATCCGTATATTTCCCGAAAAAAAGCTTTGCTTTTAGAAAAGTGATCTTTTTAATGATCGTATCCGTTACTTCATCATTCGAAATAACCTCAGTCAATTCGTGCACCGGGTACTCGGAAAATCTGATAAGATGAAAGGTATCGCCGGGATGGAGATTTTTCTTTAAAATATCGGTAATAACATAATGTACCAGGTCATCAAAATATTGTTCCATACTGTTTGAGGTATCTACCATAACAATAAGCTCCAGAGGGAGTGCTATGGCAGATAGACAAAAAGCACAGGATAATAGTAATAGAACACTCACTATTTTAATTAAACGCATATTTTATTATAAAGCCTTTTCAATCGCTTCAATCCTGTATTGAAATTCCTTTTCATTAATTTTGAATATTAATTCTTCTGCTATCGTATGATTATAGATTTCCGCTCCAAGGGGAGAGAGATATGAAATGACATTCGCAGAAGGATTCGATTCCCAGGGTCCAAGGATTGTATATTGTTCCATTTCATCTGATTTAAGATTCTTAAGTAATACTTTTGTTCCAAAAGTAATCTGGCTTACATCAATACTATGCTCATCAAAAATTTGGGCATTCCGGATATCTTCCTGTAATCGTGAACACGTCGCATTTAAGATATCCTGCTTTTCCAGAGCAGCTTTGTATTCCGCATTTTCCCGCAAATCTCCTTTGGCCATGGCAATACCGATTTCTTTGGAATTTGCAGGGACTTCAACTTCCAGGAGGTGTTTCAGCTCTTTCTGTTTTGCAGCATACCCTTCTTTTGTGACCATTAGCCGCCGTTTTCCTTTTTCCATTGCAGGTTCGCCAAGGAATTTGTAATCCGGATATTTCTCTTTTATTTTGTGTTTGATATGAATCTTCATTGACGGGTCGAGTTCTTTAATATCGTTTACAAGGGTATAAATTCTTGTGATTGAATCTTCATCCGACTCCATAAGATAATCTAACAGCTTATTTTCTTTAAAAAGATAATCATGTATATGTTTATTAATCTTTCTGTTAAGACTGATATCACGTCTGTTATTAAGCTCTCTAAAAGTGATATCCAGGAGATGAACCATACAAATAAATAGCTTCTCTTTGGGAAAATCAAATTTTTGGAACCACGACTCTTCGGAGATATTTTTTACAAGCCACACAAATGATTCTTTGTATTCCCTGTAATGATCCAACGCGACCTGAAATAATTCTTTTATCTTTTCATGTTCCTGATTATAAACAAGTTCGTCTGTAATAAATTTGCTTTGATATTGATGAAAAAGCTTTATATAAATATCCGGCCAGCTGTCTACAAACTTTTTAATATTCAGAAGGAATTCTTTTTTTAGATCGGTATCATCTATTTTGGAAAAAAGAACATTTATATCTTCCGTATTGGCAATAAGGTCTTGAAAGGTAAAATCTAATCCCGGATTTAAATAAGGGTATTGTGTAATTGTTCTTTTCACTAATAAATAACTTGATACGACAAATTCCGTGACATTAGAGAAGGATTTACAGAACCCGACAAAATAAGAGAACATTTCACCAAAATAATCGGAATCAGGTTCCGCGTGCTTAAGATAATCATGAATGGTTTTTAGCCTCTGGAAAAAACTTTTTTCTGCTTTGAATTTATTAAAAGCCTTTTCTTCAAAAGAAATAGGTGTTTCTCTCACCTCAAACTGGTCCAGTTTGTCCGGGAGATTACCAAAGAAAGAATTTGTTTTTAGTATTTTTCTGGCCTCGGTATTCCACTTCGTCCATTCACTCGCTTTAAGGACCGACGGAACCAATTCAGATTTTATTTTTTTAATATTTGCCACATTATCAAAGCTCTTGATGATCATTTTCAATGCCCAGGGAATATCTTCCTGCACTTTAGCTTTCAATTCCTCTTTATTCATCGTTGCCTTGAGTACCCAGATATGTTCATGCCCTAAATTTTGAAGGGCATTCACTGCCATTTTTAATGACATCTTATGAGCTTGTTTTTTGGGAAAATCGATAACAAATACATCATTCTTTATACTGGTTATCTGTCCGATACCCCAGCTCCTGTGGTAAACATAATTGCCGTCATCAAAGGAAATATGTTTTTCAAAATCACTAATCGCATCATGGACATTACGCCAGTTCTGATTAAGGTTTGAAAGTTTGATATATTCATTTAACTGGCTATGGTCTTTAAATTTTTCTTTATAGCATGTCACAATTTCTTTTCTTGCGATAAAATTCTTCGGTTCATATTGAAGTATAATCTTCAGGATTTTAATGGCAGTATCCCATAATCCTTTTTCCTTATAATAAGGAAGCAAGGTCTGGAGTAAAGATGCGGATTTTTCATTGCTCAAAGATTTTGCAATCTTTTTTTCGATATGATAATAAAAATCTATTTCTTCCGGGCAATACTCGACAAGTTTTCCCCAGATTTCCTTTACATGTGTAAACATTGTTTTATTAATAAATCTATAGAGGGCTTTTTTATAATAATTAACAGCTTCTTCTATATTTCCTTCTTCTTCTTTCTTATGAGCAAGAAGTTTTACAATTTCCGCTTCCTCAAAATCGACAAGAATCAGCTTCTCCCAGACAACATACTTTTTTTCTTCCTGATTTGTATTGATATAACAGTCGGAAAGTGTACGCAGGGCATATTTGTTTGCTCCAAACTCGAGAATTCTATTACAGAGGTATTCGACAATATTCCATTTCCGGTTCTCAAAAAATATGCTGATAAGCATGATAAGATGAGAATCATCGACCATATGCTCCCGCAATGAGAGAACTCCGGAGATAAAAAGTGCGATAATACTGTTTTTCGCATGCACCAAATGTTCTTCACATACTTCTTTAATTTCTTTTCTTACTTCTTCCGCCTCTGCTTGATCAATAATATCATCGAGTTCTTTGAAATTATTTATTGTGTAACTATTTAATGTTGCCCTGGTCCATTTCTCCTTATTGAGTTGTTCTTTTAATAGTTTTACAAGATCTTCTGACATTTCATCTCCCCATTTCTATTTATTCCGGAGCTTCGATCATTTCTATTGTCATTCCCGGCTTTATAAGGAAGCCATAGTAAAAAGGAAATAATGAGAAACCCCTCAGCTACTTTAATTCGGTTCTCTTAAAGAATAATATTTTTTTTCAAAAACCTCTATTGTATATATTCATGATAGATAGTTGAATCAATATGTTTTAATTTCTGTAAGACTTCTTCTATCTTCGCCGTATCTTCTCCGGTACTCACGTAATGATCAATAAGCCAGAAATAATGATTTATTAATATCGGCTTCTTGATATGTTTATCCTCCGATTCTCCGGCCAATTCTTTTTCCAATGCATATATCGACTGTCTCAATTTCCCGAATTCAAGTGGACGAAGCTCCCTTTTAATGGAAAAAACTCCATAGATCGTTCCATAAACCGGAATCCAGGTGCTTAATTCCTCTTTTCGGAGCCCTTTTTCCAGACATTTTTTTATCAGATTCTGAATCATACCCGAATCAATGGCTAAAAGATTAATTGCCTTCGGTTCGATAAAAAAAGCTTCTCTAAAAAGTGCTTTTGAAATCCTCATCTCATTTATAAGGGAATAACAATCCGCAAGTTCCGCGAGAATGACAGCACTCCCCGTTCTCTGCTGATGAGCAATTCCCAAATACTCTATTGCTTTATCGAAATTACCTAATGCTTTATAGCATCGACCCAATTTTAAAAGTACATCGGCATCATAAAATCCCGAATCATCAAAAATCTCCAAATAGAGTTTGAGCGCCTTTCCGAAGGCAAACTGCTTAATACTGTATAAACAACGTTCGGAAGTTTCTCCGATATGAGTTAAAAATTGAGTAAAGAAATCCCATTGTCCAAGAAGAAACTCTGCTCGTTCAAATTTGTCATTGACATTCACTAATTTTTTCTTCTTCTCACTCCAAAAAGTTGCACACTTAAGAGCAGAAGTAACTCCTTTATACTCAAAATCGATTTTAAGAACTTCTTCAAGAAGCTGTATGGCTTCATCAAAGAGTCCCTCTTTAAAATGAAGAAAAACATTATTTAATATTTTTGGAATTTCTTCATAACCCTGGGTTTGCTCATTCTTCTGAGACCGTTCGTTATTATTATGTGTCCGCTCATTACTATGAGAGTTATTATTTTCAGTCTTACCTTGCAAAAAGGCCACCCTGTTACTTTTTTTTACCATAATAAAAGAATATTATTCTTAACCACTTGCATATATCCGATAATATGTTGCGAGAGTACCCGTAAGGTATTCTTTGCAAGAGGCTTGGCGGGAATACCCGCCCTGAGTATTTTTATTGCCTTTTAAAGTAAAGACTTATATTAAAAGGAATTAAAAATACTCCACATCTGTCAAGGTCGATTTTTGCATTTAAATTGTTGAGAGTTACTCAGCTACCGGTGAGAGTTACTCAGCTACCGGTGAGAGTACTCCTCATGAATTCTTTGCAAAAACCTCTTCTGTTAAAATGTACTATAGAAAAGAGCACCTTGTCCAGAGACTTGTTGGAATTCATGAAGTATTTCAAACAAAAATAAGGATAAAATGTAAATAAAATCTCTCTATTTTCAGATATACCGCTTATATTTTCTCTATTAAAACCCAAAAATTATACTCAACTATCCGGAGTTAGTCATTTCCTGTCAGTTTTCAGTATTATCAACTACTTATAACAAAAGGAAATGAAATACACTTTTATAATACAACAATCGGAATTCAACGGAGTTGAAATACACCTCTATAATACAACAATTGGAATTCAACGGAGTTGAAATACTCCGCTATAAAACTA
>JAFGRV010000093.1 GCA_016934975.1 Spirochaetales bacterium
AAAACGAGCTAAAGGATTAGCAGCTAAACTTACAGGACCGGCGGTCAATGATGAGAATCCGGTTATCCTTTCATACTTTATAACAGCAACAGATTCAAAGGGTTATATTAACCTGTCAAAAAAAAGAATAAATCTCGAATCATCTTTAAAGAATGTCATATCCGTATCGTGTGTATTTATGGTATTCTATGAGGATAGAGCAGTCTCCATTTCTGACTTTTACCTGCATGAGGACTATCGATATAACTTAAATGATCAATATGAAAACTTCAGATTTCAAGGAAATGTATACAGGACAGACTATCCTTTTGGCTGGGGTATAACAAAAGCATTTCAATATTTAAAAAAAGAAATAAATTAGCATCGATAACAAGAAAGGTAATTGGGTGTTATTCGAGATGATGGAATAGAGGTTGATGTATTCACGTTAGAACCTGGCACCTGCCGGTACTTATCAACATATGAGAAAAATCATATCTCAAGGGAAAACTATGGTTCCGGATTTAATCCCTCAGCAACTGAAGACCTTTCACAGTTCATTATAGACCAAGGAGAATTCTCAAAGTTCACAAATCCCGTTTCCTCAGCGCCGGCAAGATTGTTAGATTGTTGTAACATTCCCTCTCATTGCATAAAAAACCTTTTTTCCCGTACTTCTCTAAATCACATCAATCCATTATACTACTCATGAAGGCTAAAAAGGAGACTCCATGGAAAAAGAGTTTAATTACACCGGGACATGCATTCCGGAAATGCATTATATGGTAGATACCACAGCCAAGTTAGAACCAACTATAAAACTGATTGCAAAAGGGAAATATCTCACCATTAATTACCCCCGGCAGTTCGGAAAAACCACAACCCTGTTACTTCTGGAAAAAAAGCTTCCCTCCCTGGGATATCTGGTGATATCTCTGGATTTTCAGGGCGTCGGTGATGCTATCTTCCAACAGGAAGATACTTTTGTTACGGCCTTCGCCGAACTCATGGCCGATGCCCTGGAAACGGATCATGAAGAGCTCTCCCTGTTTCTGTCTCAGGAAAGCAAGGATATTCACACCTTAAAAGATCTTTCTAAACTTATCACCAGGTTTACAAAAAAAACGGATAAAAAAATACTTCTTCTTATCGATGAAGTAGATGCCAGTAGTAATAACGATCTGTTTATCCGCTTCCTGGGTATGCTTCGGGAAAAATACTTGCGGCGAAACGCGGGAAAAGACTTTACTTTTCAGAGTGTTATTCTGGCAGGAGTGTACGACGTAAAATCCCTGAAAATGAAGATTCTCGAAGGCAGAGAGACAAAATATAACAGCCCGTGGAATATTGCCATGGATTATCCGACAGACCTGAGCTTTACTTCGGAAGATATTGAATCTATGCTCACCGCTTATTGTCGGGATAAAACTATAACTATGGATATTCCGGCCATTGCTTCCCGGCTTCATCACTTTACCTCCGGGCACCCCTTTTTAGTGAGCCGGCTTTGTTCGATCATCGATGTGGATCTTATGAAGAAAACCGAGACCTCATGGCCATTATCATATGTAGACGAGGCAGTGTCGTGGATTTTGCGGGAAAATAATACCAACTTCGAGAGCCTTATTAAAAATCTGGAGAATAACAAGGATCTCTATACCCTTGTGGAAGAAATACTTCTTAACGATACAAGAATGGAATATAGTGAGCATAATTACTTAATAAAGCAGGGAATAATTCATGGTATTTTTAAAAAGGCACGATATCTGGTGATAAACAATCTCATTTATGCAGAACTCATTTACAATTACATGAGTCTGAACTTAAAAATAAAATCACTCCTGGATAAAAATCTGGAAAACTATAACTTTGGAAATCAATTTATCCTGCCGGACAGCACCCTTAATTTTGAGAAAATTCTGCTGCGATTCCAGGCCTTTATGAAGGAACAATACAGCGAAAAGGACAAAGCCTTTGTGGAGCGGAACTGGCGTCTTCTTTACCTGGCTTTTATCAAACCAATAATAAATGGCCATGGCTTCGACTTTAAAGAAACTCACATCTCCGAGGAAAAACGCCTCGATGTGGTAATTACCTTCTATAATAATAAGTACATCAGTGAATTAAAAATTTGGGGTGGTCCGGAAAAACATCAACGGGGAATCGAGCAACTGGCAGATTACCTGAAGCGGCAGGATGCAGATGCGGGCTATCTGGTGATTTTTGATTTTAAGAAAACCATGGATTATAAGCAGGAAAAAATTACCGTGGATGGCCGGGATATTTTTATGGTGTGGGTGTAGAAGGCTTATAAGAAAACAGAATTTCTTATAAAAGAATTGCTTTTAAGATAATCAAAAGTTAACATGCAATAAATCATGAAATTGTTCTTGACAGTCAAAATTATTCCTGATTAATCTGGAATCAATATAAAAAGGAGTGAGGCATAAAGGTATTTTGTAATGTAAGGACATCCTTTACACTTCCTGCGGCTAAAAGTAAAAAGGATACCCCGGCTGCACATAATGACAATACAAAGGGGATGAAAAAATGCAATCGACAAAGAAATTTATTGAATCGAAGAAAATAATTGAAGACATTTTGACCGGTAATACTTTCGGATTCCTTGGAATGTCAGTGGATAACCAGCCATATACTATTCCTATTACTTATGGTTACAATAACGGCAAAATAATATTTCATTGCGCAAAATCCGGAAGGAAAATAGATTCACTTCGCCGGAATCCTCATGTTTGCTTTACCATTGGAAATCATTTCGGACATTTTGTTCCTCACCCGCAGGGAGCTGTTTGCCACGCTCACAGTAATAGCGTTATATGTTTTGGAATTGCCGCAATAATCGAAGATGAAGAAGAGCGTTGCAAAACACTAAATATCTTTAATAAATGCATCCGGCAAGATGCCCGGGAAATTAAAATCGAGGAAACAAGAAATTGTTATGCAATCGAGATAACAATTAGAGAGATGACCGCCAGAATTGAGAGAGAATCCAGCTGTTCTAATTATATCTATACGTTTTAATGTATAAACTCTGCGTTAAACCGGCTTTTTCCGATACTTTCCACCTTTCTATTCCAGCTCATTCTACCCGGGCAGGATCTGCTTGAGACGTCTTATGGTTTACACGATATAGCCACATACCGGAGCAGGGGGAGAAATCGCCGAGTTTGATAGAGGACGCATATTATTAAATCAAAAAATTATTCTTGACACCTCAAAATATTCCTACTAAAGTGGAAATATCGATATAAGACGGAGACAGGAAAGATGAGAACTGACCGTTACTCCATGATGGCAGGATAATTCAAATGTAAGGTTGACACCTTCGGCGTAAATATAAAATTGC
>JAFGRV010000618.1 GCA_016934975.1 Spirochaetales bacterium
TATCGATAGTATGCTCTTTCTTCACTTTTTTTTTCGAAAACATTATTGAAGACATATTGCACAAGCAATCCGATATGTATGCCCGTTCTTATACCGGCCATTTTATCATAACGAATAAAAGAAACAACCTTGAAATGTCTTTTGGTCTATACCCATTCAACCCGGAATTTTTTTTAAAGAAAAATGAAATACTGAGTATAAAGGCATTTTTAAATACCGTTGATAATATCGACGGATTTGAAGAACGGATTGTATTGCACGGCCTGTATTTAACAGAAGATCTGCATGAGAAGTCATTTGTCGGTGTTGCCATAGATATTGAGAACTATAATAAAAATTTTACCGACCTTTACCTGGATAAGGGTGTCCGGGTTAAAAGACACGAGAAAAACGTACTTGCTGCTTCCTGGTTTAATTATGAAAAATGGAAGAATGTTGATATTGGAAAAACATACATATTTTTGCTGCCCGACAGTACCTTGGAATACACTGACCATTATTTCAAAGTAAAATCAGGAATCAGTTACAAGTCTTTACCGAAAGAAACGGTAGGACGTGATTGCCTGTATTTTGACATTTATGCTTACAGGGAATTGATGGGTATTGAGGAGAACGCCTCCTCAGACCTGATTGGATTTTTTGAGGATCCTGAAAAGGAAGCGGTTACGATCAAGGCAATCGGTGAATTTCTTGGGGTAAATTATCCCGATTTGAAGGTTGTGTCATGGAAAAGTTATGCGCCTCTGTTCGGGGAAATAGTGTTCGGCGTGAATGTGGTAATAAGGTTCATAGAATTCATTTTTATTTTCAGTTCAATTCTGATTGTTTTTAAAATAACCTTGTTTTTAATTATGGAACGATTTAATGAGATCGGAATACTCAAGGCGATAGGTTATCCTATGTGGAAAATAATATATCTTTTTACACTTGAGAATTTCCTGATTAATATATCGGGCATTGTAATCGGTTTCGGCATAAGTATGGTTGTTTTGATGATACTTGGTACAACGGGAATAACAAACAGTCTTTCATTCCTTGATTATATAATCGGAAGGAGCCTCTATCCCGGAATTCATTGCGTAAAAACCGGTGTCATATTCATGATTTTCACTATCATCACAATTTTATCTCCGATGGTACCTTCGATCTATGGGATTAGGCGGTCGATAGCGGATATGGTAAAACGGAAGTAAGGCAAATCCATGGAATTAGCAAGATATGTATTAAAGAACATCGCCAAATACCCTTTTCGAGCGGTCATGGTCATCCTGTCGAATACCATCATTTCTTTTTTAATGATTTTGGCTTTTTCACTCGGCATGACAATATCAAGACAAATCAAAGATGATGTTGTATCCAAGCTGAGCGGCCAATTGAAAATAGTAAAGAAAGAAGATTTTAGTTTTAACCGGGAGGACGCCGTTTCTAATAAAAAAATGATTAAAGATTTTATCGATTATTTTTCCGGCAATGAAAATGTATTACAGGTATTGCCATATTATTCAGAGTGGATATTGGCCCAGGCAAATGCGGATAGGGATTACATCCAGGCATATGTAATCGATTTTAAAAATGATAAAAGGCTGATAGATAAAATCAATATTCTAAAAGGGGGAATCCCCGCGGAAAATGCCCAATATTCGTGCATTATTGATAAGGTTACGGCAGAAAGGTTCGGTATTGATCCGGGTGATTCTCTTGTTTTATTCATTCATTCGGTTTACGGAGCCAGAAATGCAATGGACTTTGTAGTTTCCGGAATTTATGCGGCGAGTGCCCCCTGGTTTGAGAAAAGCGTTTATATAAGCCATACGGATTATCGGGATCTCACCGAACTGTCGGATTGTTTTCCCTATTATAAAATATACATTAAGGATGAATCAAAAATCCCTGATATGCTGAAGGGGATAAACGACGAAAAGTATCACTTTTTTGTCCAGGCATATTATGAAGATCCCTTTACATCTTTTTTGCTTTCCCTCGGATACAGTAATTTGCTTTTAATACTTGGTATAGCGGTCATCATTTTTTTCATTTTGCTTATTGGCATGAATTCTATTTTAATTCTGCAAATTCATGAACGGCGTTATGAAATCGGGACTTTACGTTCCCTGGGTTTTCCGAAGAAAACGGTGCGGAAACTTTTCTTGGCTGAATTGTTAATAAACGTCACAATTGGATTTTTACTAGGATTGATTCTGATCATCTTTGTATGGTTTCTCTCGGGAAGTGTTAACATACGACTTCCGCTGAAAATGGTGGAATATATTTTGTGCATGGATCATCTTCATTTTGAAATTGACCCCGTATCGGTTGTAATCCCGTTTTTTCTGATAACGGGATTGGCTTCTTATTTTTCATATCGGACCATTACAAAACAAATAAATCGTCAAGCATTGACTGATTTACTGAATAGATAATTTATTTTAAATGTCATGAAAGGAGGCTTTGCGGTGTACAAAATTCTATTATTTTATATTGTGGCGATATCGACTGTGTCTGCTTCTTGCGAGAGCATTTTCCCCGAAGGAGATGTTACCGCGTATATCAAAGGGATCGACGACTCATTCATTCCGAATATATGCCGCGCAAATATCAAAATTGTCGATACATATGGCGGCAATACCGAGAAAAAATCAGAGGGATTTTTTGTAAGGAAAGGCAATAACACTGTTTTTATTCAAAGCAAGCCTGAGTCAAAGAAGAATTTTGCCCTGCTGCGAATGGGGGATGTATTTTATACGCGTTTAGCCAATACGGGCAGGGTCATCATCACATCCGCCACCGATAACTCGAGAGGTGGAGAGACGTCGAATTTGGATTTAACGCGATTCAATACAACGGATGATTATTATATAAATTATGTCGGAACCGAATCCATTGAAAAAATTGAATGCTATAAGTTTGAAATGACGGCAAAGAATAGAAAATTGGCTTATGGCTTCGTAGACTATTGGATTGACATAAAAAAAAGACTGCCTGTTAAAAAGGATTTTTTTTCCTTATCAAAAAAAGTACTCAAAACGTGTTATATATACGATATTGCCATTGAGAATGACCGTGTGTGCAGTATAAAAATGAAATATGTCGATGTGCTAAAGCCGTCCGAAAACAGCCATGTAACAATTGCGGACATCAATATAATCCGGAATATACCGGACGTTCTTTTTACCAAAGAATATCTTGAATCGGGACGTCCGTATAAATGAACTTGAAATTTTCAATTGCGGCTCTGCTTTTATTAGCCGTTCATTGGTTGTGTTTTACGGACGAGCAGCCTTTTCTTTTGGAAGGTAAACTCGTGAACACAATACAGTTGAATATTAAAAACGACACATCCATCTTCAGGGATTTGTACTCAACAAACGAAATTATCAATATTATTGACATTGCTCTGAATCTGAAATTCGTAAATAGTATGAGATCATATGCGATGCTCAATATGGGATTCCAATTTATCCCAAATCTGACAGACCTCTCCACGGCAGAAGATGTTTCCCCTGATTATTGTTTGAAAGAGCTGTTTGTCGATATAGGTTTATCTGATTGGCTATATTTAAGGATAGGCAAGCAAATCCTGAAATGGGGCATTGGCTGGATTGATAATCCGTTCGATGTTATGACGCAGGCAAATTATTTTATGCTGGACCCTGAGAAAAAAAAGGGCCTTTATTCCATTAATTTTGAGTTGTTAACCCCGGATATTTTAACCTCCTTCTATGGCGTTTTATCCGATAAGCTGGAGAAATTGGGGGCGGGCGGCAAAATTTCCAAAGAATTTTCCCCGTACGCATCATTGGAATTAGGAGCTTTTTATTCGGAAACTACTCAATGGATTGCTGATCTGGGAATAAAGGTAAATCCCTTATATGACCTCAAATATCTGGATTCCTTTAGTATTTGGATTGAAGGAATGATTTATTCTAAATGCTATTATCCGGTTTACCTTTATACACCGAATGATCCGACAAACTATTATTCCGATCTGCTGGTAAAGGAATATACGGATACGTTCAATTATCGGATTATTTCAGGTTCCCTTTTTATTATCCCGGTAACCAACACGACTTTATTTCTTGAATATTATCATATAGGCGAAGGTATTGAAAAAAACGATTTCAATCAGATTATACGCGATCTCAAATCAAGTAACCCGATCATATCCGCGGGTTCCTCGGTCTGGTTGCCTGAGCTTTATATGCGTTTTTCAAAAAATGGTAAAAATTACCTGTACGTATCGATTAACCAGGAGCACCTAACCGAAAACACCTCTCTTGTTTTTGACTATGTCGGATTATCCTCGTTTTTCCTTATGAACCTTGATGATTTTTCCACTTTCGTAAGTCATTCCATGACTTTATTTGTCAATGAAAACGTAAATATAGCCATTTCATTTAAATGGATTACCGGTGATATTTACAATGAATTTTCCAATTCACCGTTACGCTATATCGCTGCGGTCGATGTGGAATATTTTTTCTGAAATTTATTTGCGTATACATGTGAATAATTCATATTCTTATTTTTTTAGGAAAACGGAAATGAGGCGGGCATTATGAAAACAAAGATTGATTGCTTGGTTATTGGACCTAATGACATTGGATTTGAGAGAAAATGGGAATTGATCCAATCACGCGTTCGGCCCGATTCGGTTCTTTATAGGAATATGTACACCGAATTTATTGATTGGGATAATAGGAAGTATACCTGCACTGACATTGTGAATAAATTATCTCCAAAGACAATCGGCGACAATTCCGCGTTGGACGGGGCGGTTTCCCATATAGTATCCTATTTGAATAAAAACGATGTATCCTGTTTGTTCATTAATTCATATCAATCCGAAAAAAACAAGTTAAAAAGTTATTTTGAGAAATATGAAATTTTATCCATCGCCATTACCACAACTTTATATTTGAATCCGTTTCCTCTTTTTGAAGTTGTTAATTTCATAAAAAGCAACAATGTAAATTCAAAAATTATTATTGGCGGGCCGTTTATCAAGCAATTACTGAATACAAAGGAGAGTGATGAAACAGAATCGACGATTAAATCACTTTCCGCTGACATATTTGTGGAGAGTTATCTTGGCGAGGATATTCTTGTTAATGTAATTTGTCATCTAAAAACGAATCGTTCTCTGGATAAAATTCCAAACATAATTTTTAAGGAGAATGGCGTCTATCGATATAATAGATGCATGGAAGGTGATGATAAATCCTTGATAAATTGCTGTGTGGATTGGAATTTATTTGATAATTGGGATTTTTATTACTTGAGGACAAGCCATTCCTGTCCGTTTAGATGTAATTTCTGTACCTATCCGCAAACTGGATCCTATGAAACTAAAAATATTGACCGGATTAAATCAGAATTATTCAGCCTTAATGCCAAAAAAGGCATGAAAGGATTTACATTTATAGATGATACATTAAATTTCCCGGTAACTCGATTTCAAGAAATTTTAAGAAATATCATCAAAAGCAATTACCATTTTCAATGGCTTTCATTTATCAGGTGCCAATACCTTGATGAGGAAACCGTTGAGCTGATGAGAAAGAGCGGCTGTAGGGCCGCCTTTCTTGGCATAGAATCCGGCGATGAAAAAATTTTAAGGCAAATGAACAAACGAGCATCTATAGACGAATATTTAAAAGGAATAGCTTTGCTGAAAAAGTATGAAATCGTGACTTGCGGTTCCTTTATTGTCGGTTTTCCCCTGGAGGATGCCTGCAGCGTGGAAAATACGATTGACTTCATCGAAAATAGCGGCATTGATTTTTATACTCCCAATTTATGGATTTATGAATTAAATTCCCCTATTTCAGCCATGGCTGAAACGTTAAAACTCGCGGGTTCAGGTTTTAATTGGTCGCATTTAAAAATGGATTCCGCGGAGGCGACGAATCATATATATAAAATGATAAAAAGGATAAAGAACTCCATTCGATGCCCGCATGATTTTTTCGGTTTTGATAATATATTCCAATTGCTTTGCTATGACGTAAGTTTGAATCAAATAAAGAACATTTTGATTCTGTTTAATCAAGCGATAAAAGAAAAAATAAGTAATCCGCTGCAATATGAGGTAAGTGCGGAATTGGCGAATAAATTTTTTAGGGACGTCAAACGGAATAGTGATCCGAGTTTATTGAATGTAAATTTTAATTTTTAGTGGTTGGGCGTTATTTAGCACCTATGTCCTTTTCAAAATGCGAAAAGGTTAATTTTTTTAAAAGTGAGGTTGTTTATGATAAAAACGGAAGCTTGGGTTTTATATCGGAAAAAATTGAAAAATGAAGGACCCGCGGAAATTGTGCTTGAAGATTTTGAATTCGATGATATCACGGAAAATGAATTATTGGTTGAAACTTTATACGGTTCCTGGGAAGCGAATATGAGCCATGCCATTGAAAGAAAACCCGTTGATGTCTGTATGATGAGAAGGGAAGATAAGATAGTTTTAGGAAATGCCGGCGTTGTCAGGGTGCTTGAATGCGGTGCTAATGTTAAAAATATTAAACCTGGTGGTTTGTATATGCTCGCGCCCATTGGCACAGAGGATGAATCCGGATATTTACAGGATATTTTCGGATATAATACAAAAGGATCAATCGGATTGCTTGCGAAAAAGACAAAAGTTCTTGAGAGACAGCTTCTTCCTGTTCCTGTGAATTCCAAATATTCCCTGTCACAGTGGGCGGCTTTTTCCTTAAAATACCAGACCGCATGGCATAATTGGAAAGTTGCATACGGGAGTTATCGCTTGCAGATGACATCAATGGATTGTCAAAAACCTTTGGTATGGGCCTGGGGCGGGGGAGTCAGTTTCGCCGAAGTTACTCTTGCTCGTCATTTTGACTGTAAATCGTATATGATCGCTTCGGAAGATGAAAGGATATCGCAACTAAGGGAAAATGATATAATTCCGATCGACCGAAGATCCTTTATTGATCTCCATTATGATATTGAAAAAATAAAAACTCGTGAATATTCAATGCGTTACAGAAAAGCTGAAAATGCATTCCTGAAAATAGTTGAGGAATATACGGATGGCAAGGGCGTTTCTATTTTTGTCGATAATATTGGCCTGCCTGTTTTTCCCGCCACCCTGAAGGCGCTTTCCCGTCAGGGTGTTATCACTACCTGCGGATGGAAAAAAGGATATGATCTGTCCTTTAACAGGGCGATTGAGTGCTATAAACAGCATTTACATATCAATACGACCGGCAATCGCCTGATCAACGGTCTTGAAGCCATACAATTCGCGGAGGACAACGGATGGATCCCGTCAAAATTATCTAACGTATATACATGGGATCAGATACCGACAATTATCTCCGATTATTCCGAGAACCGGATCAAGTCCTATTTTCCCGTTTTTAAGGTGAATTAATACTATTTTATGGAAAAGGTTAGGTGATAAGATTGAAAACATACGACATTATTTCTGGAACCGGCAATTTAAGAGATTTATTGACTTGGCGGGCCGCTCATTATCCCGAGAAAGACGTTTTCCGCTTTGTCTCCAATTCATGTGAAGTGACTGATAAAATCAACTTTAAGGAATTGGACGCATATGCAAGGGGGATCGCAAGATCAATAATCGGGAACGCAGGAAGGTCGAAAGAGTGCGTTTTATTGTTGTATCCCGCAGGCATCGATTTTATTAAATCGTTCATGGGATGCGTTTATGCAAATAAAATCGCGGTTCCCTTTCCCATACCGCATTCCAAAAACGTGGAGGGCGTGTTGAAGGTAATCAAAAACGCCAGGATCAAACTGGTTTTGACGGATGCCAAGACAGCGGCAACCATCGGGACAAAATTGGCCAAATTGGCAGAACTCAGCATAATCGTTACTGATGAGATACGGCAGGATACTTTCAACGACCTTCCGAAAATGGAATCTGAGGATGTGATATATCTCCAGTATACCTCAGGGTCTACTTCGGACCCGAAAGGCGTGATGATTACCCATGAGAATCTTCTTTCCAACCTCAATATGATTTATCAATGCTATGAATTTGCCGAAGGCAATACCATTGCCACCTGGCTGCCGCATTTCCACGACATGGGTTTGGTTTCGGGGATCATGTTGCCTATTTATGCCATTGAATTGTGTTATTTGCTTTCGCCTTTTTCGTTCATTTTTGATCCGTTTGTATGGCTTAATTTGATAACAAAATACAAGGTTACTCTGAGTGGTGCTCCCAATTTCGCCTATGATCTGTGTGTTAAAAAGATAAACGATGATAAGTTGAAGCTCTTGGATTTGAGTCTTTGGAAACGCGCCTATTCCGGCGCCGAGCCGATTCGGCATGGCACATTAATGGATTTTTACCGTAAATTCAAGAAGTGCGGATTTTCATTGGACAGCTTTTTCCCCAGTTACGGATTAGCCGAATCCACATTATTTGTGGCAAGCGGATACAAAGATTATAAAAAAAGGATTATCAGCGTCGACAAACAGAAGATGAATTCATCTATTGTTGAAGAAAATGTTTTGGGTTTACAGGAGAATCGTCAGAGCCAGATTTTGGTGGGTTGTGGACAAAACACGACATTCGCCTCAATTAAAATTGTTGACCCCGAAAAGCATAAGGAGTGCGGAAAAAATTGTATTGGAGAAATCTGGGTTTCCAGCCCGTCAAACGGTGCGGGATATTGGAATAATGAAGCGGAAACGAACCGAATTTTCAATAATCATGTCACTGGCGATAATGATAAGTACATGAGAACAGGCGACCTTGGATTTATCCTGAGAAATGAACTTTATGTTATCGGAAGGATAAAAGACATCATCATTGTGCGTGGAAGGAATTACTACCCCAATGATATAGAGTGCCTTGTGGAAAAGTGCCATCCCTTCATCAAGGATAAGTCTGCCGTCGCTTTCCCTATGGAATCGAACGGCAAGGAGGAGTTAGGCATTTTGTTCGAAGTTAAGAACAAGTACGGGGCAGAATATAAAAATGAGATAATTGAAGCTGTCCTTTCCACGGTTTCGGAACAATTTGATATCAATCCCGCAACAATCGGAATCCTGAAAGGAGGTTCGATTTTAAAAACGACGAGCGGTAAAAAAAAGCGAATTCTCTGCAAGAAGAAATTTATGGCCGGTGAATTGAATATATTGGATATATGGAATCATGAAGAGAGTAACTCAACCGGTGAGATCAAGGTTTTGGGACGTTCTGAAAGTCAAAGCTTTGAGAATATCGTTTCTATCATCAAGGCAGTATTGGTTCGTAAAGCCAGGTTCAACAGAAACCAGATAGAGACGGACAAACCTTTTAATTATTATGGCCTTGACTCGCTTGTCGGAATCGAGATGATGAGTGAATTAAATGATCTGCTGGGTATAAAGCTTGCCCCTGAAATCCTTTTCATGCATCCGACTATAGATGCCTTGTCAAATCACGTCGATGATTTGATTAATCAAAAGGGCAAAAAAACGAATATCGCTTCAATACCGGAAAAAAAACCGTTAACCCGTGAACCTATTGCCATCGTTGGCATTGGTTGCCGTTTCCCGGACGCGGAGAATAAGGATAAATTCTACGCCAATTTATTGGATGGAAAACATTCTATAAAAAATATTTTTGATGAGAGATGGAAGTCTCCGTTATTCAATCGACTCTACGGGAACGTCGAGCCCGAAAAAGGAAGTGATTGGGCGGGTCTTATCAATGACATAGAAAGTTTTGATAACCATTTTTTCAGGATTTCCCACAAAGAGGCCATATACATCGATCCGCAGCAGAGGCACCTGCTTGAGGTCGTTTTTGAGGCGTTGGAAGACGCGGGTATGACTTTCCGGGCGCTTTCCCGTAGCCTTACCGGAGTTTTTATTGCCATATCGAATATGGATTATGCCTCAATTTTATACAACCGCCCGGAAATGCTCAATGCATACTGGAGTACCGGGAGTTCAATGAGCATAGCCGCAAACCGCATCTCCTATTTCCTCAATTTGAAGGGGCCCAGTATTTCGATCGATACCGCCTGTTCCTCGTCTCTGACTGCAGTGCACCTGGCCTGTAACAGTCTCTGGGCGCACGAATCGGACAATACGATCGTTGGCGGTGTCAATCTGATTATCAACCCGGCCATTTCCAGTTCATTTGCGGATGCTGGGGCCTTAAGCGTTACCGGCAGGTGCAGCGCATTCGATAATGGCGCAAACGGATTGGTACGCGGAGAAGGCGCCGGTGCAATCATACTCAAACGAATGTCCGATGCCGTGAACAATCATGATAACATTTACGCCGTAATTTCAGGGACGGCTGTAAATCAGGATGGTTTATCCAATGGTTTATCTGCGCCGAATATGGAATCGCAAATAAACGTAATCTCAGCCGCTCTTGATAATGCCGGTAAATTGCCCCGGGACATCGGTTATTTTGAAACGCATGGAACCGGTACCAGGCTGGGAGACCCGATTGAGGCTAAAGCCCTTAATGAAATTTTCGGGAAAAATGAAAAACGGCTTCTCATAGGATCCGTAAAAACAAATGTGGGTCACTTGGAATCGGCCGCGGGCATTTGCAGCCTGATAAAAATGGCACTATCCATGAAGAAAGGCATGATTCCGGCGAGCATCAATTTCAGGCGATTGAACGAATTAATTCCGGCAGAAGCAAACATCGAAGTCAATATTGATACCAGGCGTTGGAACGAAATCATGCCACATGCAACGGCCGGCATCAGCGCATTTGGATTCGGCGGGACCAATGCTTGTATCATATTGCAGGAATCCGCCAATGGAAATCATGCGTGTGAAGTGAACAAGATGCCTCGCCATTCTCTTCTGCCTCTGTCGATTGATAATGAGGAAAAATTCGGTGATTATCTTGAAAATGTAATGCATTTTATCAGGTCGATTGATGAAAACGATTTATATGATATTTTGTATTCCTATAGCGTAAAAAGAAATCATTATCGGAATCGAATGACGGTTGTTTTTTCTGATAAAAACGATTTGATACACAAATTGGACCAATATATCGAACAGGGATATTCACAGGATGTTTTTACCGATACCGGCAAATTACCGGGTGAAAGAAAATTAGTATTCATTTTTTCCGGCTATGGTTCGCAATGGGTCGGTATGGGGAAAATCCTACTTGATAATGATGTCTTTATGCACACGATAGAGGATATTGACAATGAATTATCCGGATATGCCGGTTTCAGGGTCAGGGATTTTCTGCTTAAAAGCGATGATAGCCTGAAAGACGAAAATAACTTAGTGATGAATCAAATTTCTATTTTTGCGATCCAGATGGGTGTTTTGAATTGCCTGAGACATTTGGGAATAAATCCAAATGCGGTTGTCGGCTACAGTTTGGGCGAAGTAACCGCGGCCTATGCGGCCGGTTATCTTGCGATGGAGGACGCAATTAAAATCATGTATTGGCGTTCATTGTATTTGAATGAATCCCTGAAAGAATCGAAGGACTGCGGCATGCTTATCGTCAGGAAACCTCCGGATCACCTGGCTGCATTGATAGACGATAACGGCCTGGAAATTTCTATTTCATCGCATAATGGGCCGAAAACGTGCACTGTATCCGGAGATAATGGCGAGTTACGCAAATTGGAAGAGATTCTAAAATCGGATAAGGCCGTTTTTCGGAGAATTTTAGCCCCTGGAGCCGGGCACAGCGTCTTTGTCGAAAAGGCCAAAATAAAATTGAATGAGAAAATAAAAGGCATGACCATTTTAAATGGTGAAAAATTATTTTACTCTACGGTTAAGGGATGCGCGGTCCATGCATCAGATTTAAATGACGGATACTGGGGAGATAATCTCAGAAATCCCATTCTTTTTTATGAGGCGATCTCTTCGGCCATCAAAGACGGTCACAATGTTTTTGTGGAGATCAGCCCTAATCCTGTTTTAAATTCCTCCGTCATGGACATATTGAAAAGTGAAAAAGCCCAGGGCATCTACCTCCCGACTCTGGTGAAGAACGATTCGGATGATAAATCCCTTTTGTGTACATCGGGGAAATTATATAGTGCCGGATTCAATATCGATTGGTCACATCTTTATCGGTCGGCAAGGTTCCTGCGGTTTCCATCGTATATGTGGAATCATAAAAGAATTTGGATAGATATTGATGCGCTGTCGGAAAGCACGGGTCAAGCCGGATGCCGGGATGCCGCCCATCCGTTTCTATACGATAAGGTCGAAATTGCCTCCGACAAAAACCTGTCAGTCTGGAATATTTCATTGTCCGACCGCCGTTTCCATTATCTCATGGATCATAGGATACATGGTGAGACGTTGCTGCCGGGTACGGCGTTCACCGAGATCATATTAGCCGCTGCACTGGAAATTATCGGATCCGACGATTTCGTTTTGAGTGATATCCGTTTTCTGCAAACGCTTTTTTACACAGATACCGTCAAACCCGCCTTGCAGGTTGTGTTGACCCGACAATCGGAGAGCGATTATAGGGTGAAAATTTTCAGCAGGAAGGTAAAATCCGGTTCATCTGATGATTGGAGATTGAACGCCGAAGGAATGATCCGCCGCATAACCCGGAACCGCCGGAAAAGTACGGAATCCATTTCGCAGGAGATCATAAATAACACGCAATGCGGCCTTGTCAATCACATCACCGGTGAAAATCATTACAGGAATATGAAGCTTTCCGGAATACAGTATGACGGTATGTTCAGGTCGGTTGAAGGTATATGGTATGGCGGCGAAACTGCTTTGGGAAAAATTGAATCCCAGTCCAATTTCAATCCTGGATACCGTCTGCACCCGGGTTTGCTGGATTCCTGTTTGCAGGCTTTTTCCACCAGCGTTTTTGATACCGGCAAATACAAGGCCGGAGAATATCTCCCTGTTTCAATAGATGAAGTGAAATATTACGGTCGCTTAGGAAGGAAATCCTGGTGTTTGGCAGACTATAACCCGGGAACAAAGGAGACAGATGTTTTTACCGGCAATTTCAGAATATATGACGGTGAGTCATTTAATCTTGTCGCCGAAATCACTGGTTTTAAAGTCAAAAAAATCCGGAGTCAAATGAACCTGCATCAGCATATAACAAATTTTACATGGCAAAAGTCGGATTCTAACACCACTATCCACAGTGATTTAGTTCATGCCATTTGGATCATTTTTGCAGATGATTCGGGATATGCCGATTCATTTAGGAAAATATTGAATGATAATAATATCGACTACTGTCTGGTTTATGACAGGAATAAATTTGATTTATCGTCATGGAACAATATATCCGTCACAGGTAACTTTGAAAATTACATTGACCTCTTTGAGCATATTGGCCGGGACGCGCAATCAAGAAATATAGTGATTTTACATATGTGGTCCATGAATGTAAAGGCATCCCGGTTTCGATCGGACGAATTTGACGTTAATGGCATACTTCGGCATATACAAAGCGTAAAAAACATCGTAAAGGCGATCAATAAGAGAAAGGATGATAACGGAAATTATAAATTATGGATTTGTACCGATCGTGCCCAGCCTGTTGATAACGATTGCTCCCGCATGGAAATCTTCCAGGCTCCAATCTGGGGATTGGGGAAGACGGTTTTTCTTGAAAATAATGCCCTTTGGGGCGGTTTGATCGACATCGATGGTTATGAGCACATTCACTGCATTTACGATGAAATCGTCTCCGGCAGCAATGAAAATCTAATTGCTTTCAGGCAAGGTCAAAGATACGTTCAAAGGTTAATTAAGGAATTCATTACAAACAGTAATCCGTATCTGTGTAAACCTGATGTCACTTATTTGATAACCGGCGGATTGGGGGAATTGGGGTTGAAACTCGCCGAATGGCTTGTTGAAATTGGGGCCAGGCATCTGTTACTCATCGGGAGGAGTGTTTTACCCGAACGGGAACAATGGTATAGCTATCTGCAGGATGCCAAATACGGCGGCATCATCTCGAAATTATTGGCGATAGAGAAGAAAGGGTGCAGCATTGGCATAATTTCAATGGATATTTCCGACCATAATGCCTTGGGTGAAGCAATCGATCTCCATCAACGCCGGGAAAAACCACCAATAAAAGGAATTTTCCACCTTGCTGGAAATGTCATGCCGGACCTTGTGTCCGACATGGAAATGGATGACGTCAAGACTATGCTAAAAAGCAAAATATCCGGATCGTGGAATCTGTTTAAATTGTTCGAAAAAAACGGCCTTGATTTCATGGTCTTGTTTTCATCCGGTTCTTCCGTCATAGGATCACTGTTTTTGGGCGCCTATTCGGCAGCTAATTCTTTCTTGGATGCACTGTCACATTATGGGGCCTTGAATGGCATGAACATTAAAAGCGTCAATTGGGGATTCTGGAAGGAGACCGGCATGGCCAGCCGCATCACCAGGGATCTGAAGCTTTCCCATGCCGGGATAATAGGTTTTGATAATCTTCAGGCCTTCGACGTTTTATCAAGAATACCGGGCGGGACAAAAGCGCAATACATTGTAATGCCGTTTGATTGGGACGGTTGGGTGACTCAAAACGGACATCTTTCCGGACGTTTCCCGCTTATTGAAAATTTACTGGCACGCCAGGGGACAGAGACGGCCTTCCATGAACAACGCAAAAACCATGACATCCGGGTCGATATATCCAATATAATTTCTTCGGATACAGTGAAAAGGCCGCCGATGATACGTGAATACATCAAAGAGGTTATAAAAGCCGTTTCAGAGGATTCTGCATTGAAGATTAATGACAGGAGCACCATCAATGAACTCGGAATCGATTCTTTAATGGCAATTGCCATTAAAAACAGGGTGGAATCCGATCTCGACATACAGCTGTCACCCGTAGTCCTGTTGAAAGGTCCGACAATAAGTGAATTATCCATTGATATAAATGATTCCCTGTCGAAAAAAGATAATGACGTTATAAATATTGGCGCTTTCATGAAGGATGATACGCAGGGCTATCTGTCAAACATTGACCGGATGTCGGAAAAGGAAATTGACGAACTCTTGAACAAGTATTCAAACTGATAATGAAGCAAATAATAAATTCTGGAGAAAACATGGAAGAAAATATGATGACAATTGATGTTAAGAGGGCGATGTTGAAGAAAGTCCTGGAAAACCGGATAAAAAACAAATCCTACCCGCTTTCGCACATTCAAAGGGGCAATTATTTTGATTACCTGATGTTTCAGGAAAGTAGAGCTCAATATACCGTATTTAGCGCAAGGATATTGTCAAACATCGATATAGAAGCCTTAAGAAAGTCATTTGAATACATCTATGAAAGGCATGATATTTTAAAGACTGTATTCGTCAATGAAAATGGCGAAATAAGACAAAAAATAAAATACGGCAGCCACTGCTTTTTTGAATATTCGGACAGGCTTTCAATTGATACCGAAAACCTGAGAGGTATGATTCAGGAGGAAGTCTTTAAAAAATACGACCTGGCACTTGGCCCGATATTCAAGGTATTCCTTTATAAAGTTGCCGATTGCCATTATGCCCTTTCGATATCAATGCATCATATTGGGTGCGATTTTTTTTCCATACCCATACTTCTCTATGAATTGGGGCAGGTGTATCCCCAATATGTCAATCATCAGCCCGTCAGACTCAAACCACTTTTATCGCAATACATCGATTATGTTTCATGGCAGGAGGATTATTTAAAAGGTGAAAACGGTAAGAATGACCGGCTTTATTGGATGCGGAAATTGGCGGGAGATTTACCCGTATTGAGCGTTCCTTCCGATTTCAGTAAGACGAAACGAATCAGAAACAGGGGGCAATGGAAGTCATATGCCATCGATGCCCGTATTACCGAAAGCCTGCACAATTTAGCGCGGGAAAAAAACACCACTTTGTATGTGCTGCTGCTGTCGGCCTATTATATTCTTCTCTACAATTATACGCGGCAGGAAGATATAATTGTCGGAACCATAAGCTCCGGGAGGAACAAGGCGGAGTTTGAGGCGAATATCGGAAATTACATCAATCAGCTCCCCATCCGTATCAATGTCAATCCGGAAATGTCTTTTCATGAGTTATTGGATGAAGTTAAAACGACGTTACTGGAATCGATTGAACATGGTGAATATCCTTTTACTTTGATGGTTGAAAAGAGGGTGACTCAGCGCGTTTATGACACTAATCCCATTTTCCAGACAATGTGTGTTTTACAGAGATCCCAGGTGGGTGAATTGAAAAATTTACCCCTTTTTATGCTTGGCGACGAAAAGGTAAAAATGAACCTGGGAAGTCTTTCTCTTGAACCCATCAAAATATCACAAATGGAAGGTGACCTGGATCTCTATTATGAATGGTTTTTGATTGATGACAGGCTTGAGTGCGCATGCCATTATAATCCATCCGTTTTTCTTGAAAAAACCATATCAAGGATGACAAGCCATTATGTGAATATCCTCGAATCGATAATCAACGGTCCGGAAAAAAAGATTTGTAATTTTGACTTGATAACGGAAAAGGAAAAGAATCAAATACTGAATGATTTTAATGATACAAAAAGCGGCTATCCGGACCAAATGACCATTCATGGCATGTTTGAGGAACAGGTCAGGCGAACACCAAAGAGTACCGCTGTTTCATTCAAGGATGCCCAATTAACTTATTGTAAATTGGATAGATTGGCTAACAAATTTGGTAACAGTTTGCTCAGGCGCGGCGTGAAGTCTAATTCTGTCGTGGGCATAATGGTTGAACGCTCCTTTGAAATGCTGGTCGGGATAATGGGGATATTGAAGGCCGGTGGAGCCTATTTACCCATTGATCCCGGATTTCCACGTGACCGGATCGATCATATTATCAAGGAAAGCGGAATTGATATTTTGTTGATCCAGAAAAAATTCATGGAAAAAATAAATCCGTCATCTTTGTCATATATAATAGACTGCGAAAATCCCGCTTTCTTCATGAATGAGAGTGATGCGATCAACCAAAGTATATCGCCTAAAGATCTTGCTTATGTCATCTACACATCCGGTTCAACCGGAAATCCAAAAGGGGTAATGATAGAGCATGGTTCAGTTATAAACAGGCTCCATTGGATGCAGAAAATTTTTTCCCTGGGTCAGGATGACACCGTCTTGCTGAAAACCCCCTTCACTTTTGACGTTTCGGTTTGGGAATTGTTCTGGTGGGCGTTTTACGGCGCAAAAATCTTCATTCTGAATCCCGGTGAGGAAAAAAATCCGCAATGCATAGCGGATTCCGTTTTTTTGCATCGGATAACAACAATCCATTTTGTGCCCTCAATGCTGCATTCCTTTATGACTTATATAGAAAAGGCCGGTATTGCCAATCGGCTCGCATCGCTGAAGAGGGTTATTGTCAGCGGTGAAGAGATAAAGCATGAAACAATAAAGCGATTTTCCGGTTTATTCGGCACCATGGGGATAAAACTATATAATTTATACGGCCCGACCGAAGCAACGGTAGATGTTTCCTCATTCGATTGCGATGATATCCGGTGTGAAGGAATCGTCCCAATCGGAAAACCCATTGATAACATCCGGCTGTTCATAATGAATAAATGGGGGCGGTTAAATCCGATCGGGATTCCCGGCGAATTATGCATAGCAGGCATCGGTTTGTCCCGCGGATATCTGAACAATCAGGATCTGACCAAGGAGAAATTCGTTCATAATGAATTAGTAAACGAACGGATATATAAAACGGGAGACCTGGCAAGATGGCTGGCAGACGGAAATATCGAATTTCTTGGCAGGATAGACAATCAGATAAAAATGCGCGGTTATAGGATCGAATTGGGTGAAATCGAGCACCAGCTGTTGTCTTATAATGACGTAATGGAGGCGATTGTAATCGATAAGGAAGACAGCGACGGGGATAAACAACTGGTTGCGTATATTGTGTCGAAATCCTCAATGGATGTCTCCGAGGTGAGGGATTTTTTAGCTGAAAAATTGCCTTCGTATATGGTCCCCAGTGTCATCATCCAGCTGGAATCAATGCCGCTTTCGTCGAACGGTAAAATAGACCGCGGGAAATTAAAGCACAGAAAACTTGACCGCAATATACGGAGATCCGTTGTCAACCCGTCAAACGAGCTAGAGTGCAAATTGGTATCTATGTGGGAAAAAATCCTGAACATCAACGGAATCGGAACTGAGGATAATTTTTTCAGCCTTGGAGGGCATTCCCTGAAGGCAATTCAACTGTTAACAATGATAAACAAGGAGTTCAATGTCAACCTTGAATTATCCAAAATCATTAATGCACCGACGATACGAAATATAGCCGACGCGATCGAGGAGACTCCAAATGATGAATTTTCAAGAATTGATAAAGCGGAAACAAATGATAGTTATCCCTGTACATCCATTCAAAACCGGATATTTCTGTTGAATGAAATGCGCCATGCCGGCGTCGCATACAATTTGCCCTTTGTTTTAAAAATTGAGGGAAAGCTTGACCATGGGCGTCTAAACCGGGTTTTTACAGAGTTGATTAAAAGACATGAGTCTTTAAGGACAACTTTTCATCTTCATGGCGACGAGGTTGTCCAGAGAATATTGGATGATTTTACTTTTAAGATTGATTTTTATGATCTCGCGGACGAGAAGAAGATTGATGAATGCATTGATAATTTTATAAGGCCGTTCAAGTTAACGGAATTCCCATTAATCCGGGTCAAATTGGTTAAAATACCAGGCTCGGTTTTTTACCTTCTATTGGATATGCACCACATCGTTTCGGACGGTGTTTCCATGGGTATATTCATCAAGGATTTTATGGACCTTTATGAAGGCAAGGAAATCGCGCCATTACAGATACAGTACAGGGATTATGCGGTATGGTGGAAAAAGGGTATTAATGAGAAAACAAGGCTGTCTCAGGAGAAATACTGGCTGGATCAATTCCGGGAATATACGCCGGGCCGTTCATTCACGGATTTTCCCAGACCGGAGTCATTGACATTCAATGGCGACACAATCCGGCGTAAGCTTGACAGGGGATTAACGGGGATGCTCCGCGGGCTGGCCAGGGAAACCAATTCGACATTATTCACGCTGTTGTTTGCGTCATATAACATCCTTTTATATTTCCTTACCGGGGAGACGAGGATCACCGTGGGGACGCCTGTCGCAGGCAGAAGGCATCCTGACCTGGATCGTATTATTGGCGTGTTTATCAATACATTGGCTTTAAGTACGAACATTGATAAAGATATGAAATTGACGGATTATCTTTCGCGGGTCAGGAATGATTGTTATATGGCTTTAGAAAACCAGGATTATCCCCTTGAATATATACTTGAAAAAATCAATATATGCAGGGAAACAAATCGGAACCCCTTGTTCGATACCATGTTTGTCCTGCAGAACATGGAGATACCCCAAATAAAAATGCGGGATGCCAAGGTAACGCATTTTGATTATAACTATAAGGCTTCGATGGTGGATTTTACGTTCCATGTTATGGATATCAATGAAAATCTCAATTTAATTGTCCAGTACAATACAAATTTATTCCGGAAGCGAACCATCGAGGAGCTCATTGATAATTATTTGGGGATATTGGGTAAAATGAATATGGACGACAAGTTTAAAATCAAGGATATCTTCCTGGCGCCTGCGTCAAAACAGTATAACACAAATCTGACGGTCGGGGAAATTGAATTTGATTTTTGATGTATACTTGTGAATAATATTAAAATTCAATGATATAGTAGAAAGGTGAATTATGAATACAAACGAATATGAAATAAACAAATTGTTGTTGAGCGATAAGTACAAGTCCGAAGAAGCGTATTGGGATGCGATCATAGATGATAATATGATTTTCCCGACCATACCCCCCGATTTTCCGAGGAAATCCACAAAAACAATGATGAATTTGGAATTTAATTTAGGAAAAACCGCATCGGACAATATAATGGTAAAATGCAATAATTCAGAACTTGGAATATTCATTTTCATCGTTGCGATTCTTGAATGCATTTTATACAAATATAACAGTCAAAATGACATCAGTATTGGTGTTCCCGTCCTGTCCAATGGCAGCCCCAATGTCTTCAATGACCTGCTGATTTTAAGGTTGTCGCTCCATCAATCGGAAACGTTCAGGGAAATACTGAATAACACAAAAAACAATGTCTTAAAGGTTTATGAACTACAAAATTACCCCATCGAAAGGGTATTCGATAAGATTGGCATGTGCCATTATCGTCAGCATCCCAAAATTCTGGTTTTTCTGGAATCCATTCACGATAACAAGTCATTTAATGCGGCGGCACCTGACTGCACATTTAAAATCAGCCTAAAAAACAGGTTGCTTTCATTGAATATATGCTTTGACCAGGAAATATATTCATCACGGAAGATTCATTGTCTTTTTTCGCATATGGAAAAGCTTATCGATGAAGTCATTATAAATCCGGTTATGCGGTTATGTGAATACGAGATTTTATCGGAATCGGAAAAACGACTGATCCTCGGACCGTTTAACCAATCGTCGGTGGATAATCCTGCACCGAAATCAATTATCGGTCTATTTGAGGAACAGGTAAAAAAGACTCCGTTCAATATCGCTTTGATGTTTCAGGATTCTTTCATAACCTATCGCGAAATGCATGAAAAAGTGGGAAATTTAGCGTCCTTCCTGCGGAACCGGGGGGTGGATAAACAAATTGTTGTCGGAATCATGGCGGAACGGTCCATCGAGATGGTGATCGGCATCTACGCGATATTAAAGGCCGGGGGGGTGTATTTACCGGTTGATCCGGATTATCCCGATGAGCGTATCAACCATATCATAAGGGACAGTGGAATGGAGTTGCTCCTTGCTCAAAACAAGTATCTGAACAGGGCTGTATTCAGCGGAACCATGATAGATTTGAACGATGAAACCATTTATCAGCATATCGGCCCGCAGCCCGCTGAAGTCAATGACCATGATGACCTCGCCTATATAATTTATACGTCAGGTTCAACCGGAATCCCAAAGGGCGTGATGGTAAAACACAGGAGCATGCTAAATACGCTTACTTACCTTCGGGATCGCTATCCTGTCATGGAATCCGACACATATATGTTAAAAACCTCATTTACTTTCGATGTATCGGTTACCGAAATTTTTGGCTGGTTTTATAATGGTGGAAGGCTTTTTATACTCGATCCCGGATACGAAAAGGATCCCGGAAAAATCATGCATTCCATCAATTCAATTAATGTGACGCATATCAATTTCGTTCCCTCCATGCTCAAGTCGTTTCTATTATATGCCGCCGAAAATGGGCTCGTGATTTCAGATACACTAAAATATGTATTTTCCGCCGGTGAAGCGTTGACTCCCGATATTGTCCGATCCTATTTTGATGCCGGCTGCAAGGCAAAGCTGGAAAACCTATACGGACCGACAGAAGCCGCCATATATGCATCCAGTTACTCAATAGACAACTTATCGATCAAAAATGACCCGGGTAGCTTTATCGTACCCATTGGCAAACCCATTTCGAATACAAAATTGCTTATACTCAATAATGATTATCAGCTTCAACCGGTCGGGATACCGGGTGAATTATATATAGGCGGGATCAATGTTGCCAAGGGGTATATAAATAATGAACAGTTGACTATGGAAAAATTTATCAGGTTGCCGGTCTCTATTGATACCGATGAACTGTACTACAGGACCGGGGATGTGGCGAGATGGCTGCCCGGAGGAGACATCATATTTCTTGGCAGATTGGACAGTCAAGTCAAAATTCGCGGATACAGAGTTGAATTAGGAGAAATTGAATCACATTTACTTAACAATGAGCATGTAAAAAAAGCCGTCGTTTTAGCGAATAAAGACGGTGAAGGCGACTGTTCCCTATCCGCATATATCATTTCGGATAACAAAATTGATGAGAAACAGGTCCGCGATTTTTTAACCGAGAAAATGCCCGCCTTTATGATACCTAACAATATTTTCCTTATTGACGAATTTCCACTAAATAAAAGCGGCAAAATTAACAAGATTGAATTGGGAAAGATGCGGCCTAAGACTCAAAGGGAAGTAATCCTGCCGGCTAACGATACCGAATTCATTTTAGTGGATTTGTTTTCACAAGTATTGGGCCGCAATAAGGATACAATTGGCACTAATGCCGATTTTTTCCTGGATTTGGGGGGTGATTCGCTCACGGCAATCAAGCTTATTTCCAAGATTCAAGCCCGGTTCGGCATGGAGTTCCCCATTGATGAAATATTTAATTTACAGACCATAAATAAAATCGCCAATTTTATTGAAGCAGGCAATCAAAAATCCTGGCTTCAAATAGAGCCCTCCGTCAAAAAAGAGTACTACCCGGTCTCTCCGGCGCAGAAACGCCTATTCCTTATACAGGCCTTGGAGCCTGAAAGTACCGCATACAATCTTTTTGGAAAATTCACATTATTGGGGCCAATTGACGGTAAACGCTTTGAAGATGCGGTTGTCAGTTTAATAAACCGGCATCACGTTTTTCGAACTGCTTTTTTCCTGAACGAAACGGAGCCGGTACAAAAAATCTACGAACCCGAACAGGTACCCTTTTGTGTGAACTATATTGGAGAATCTGATTTTATTTCAGGAATGGATGCGTGTTTCCGGGCGTTTGATCTTAAAAAACCGCCATTATTGAGGATTTCCCTCTGCATCCGATCGGCAGGAGAGTCGATTTTGCTGATAAATATCCACCATATAATATGTGACGGTATGTCATTGGCGGTCTTGATGAAGGATTTCATATCCTTATACAATAATGAAGCAGTCGCGCCATTGGAAATTCAGTATAAAGATTATGTTGAATGGCTGTATCACCCTTCATTTATCTCGAAGATCGCCGAAAAGAAAGCTTTCTGGGATGGATACATGCACAGACCGTTCCATCGACTGGACTTAATTGCCGGTCATGAACGTCCCAAAAGCTCGATCAGCGCCTATGAGGCAAAAAAAATATGTCATACCTTTGATAATGACGTTTCTCGGGCATTGCACGATCTTTCCCAAAAGCATAACACAACGGTATATTCCCTTATGCTTTCATGTTTTTTCGTATTATTGTCAAAATTAACCGGTGAAGACGATATTGTCATAGGTTCTGATTTTTCCGGAAGGATGAATGAAGAACTATTCAAACTGATCGGCATGTTTGTGAACGTATTGCCCCTTAGGAGTGAAATAGCAAATGATACGGTTTTTTCCGATTTTCTTAGGGAGACAACTCAAAATTTTTATTCGGTTTTCAGAAATCAAGATTATCCTTTCGATGAATTAGTCAAAGACCTGCATATTAAAAGGGAAATTAATCATAATCCCATATTTGACATTATCTTCTCCATAGACCAATTTGATTTGCCGGAAACGCAGATCGGGGAATTACGCGCTGTCCTGGACGATGATTTACCGATCAAATCGAAATTTGACCTGATTTTTACCTTTAGGGATAATCGAAATTCCATTCTGCTGACCGTTGAATACTGCACGGCAATGTTTGATGATACGATGGTCCAGGAAATCATTACATATTTCAGGAGAATTGTGAACACCGTAATCGAGGATTGCAATGTGGCCATAGGGGACATTGACCTGGTTCCCAATATTCGAAATATTGAAGGCTATGGTTTGCTAAATGAAAATGGCGACTTTGGTTTCAATTGAAAATATTCAGGGAATTATCGCATTATATGCCAATCGGTTATGTGTTTGGTACATTTACCGTAAATGAGCGGTAAAGAAGCCAGATTACCAAATTACAGCTAAACAAATAATTAATGGAAGGTTGGGGACCGTGTCTGAGAAAAAAAGCAATAAAAATATAAAAAATCTAGAATTATCCGTAATTTCAAATCAATTCAGGGAAGAGCGGAAATATTGGACAGAGCTTTTCTCTGATGATTTCCAGGTCGGGACTCTCCCGTATGATTCAATATTGAAAAAAAGAAAAACGGACATTCTTGAATATGTCTTTGATGCCGCTCTCTACCCGAAAGTCTTATCCCTGGCCAATAACTCGGATATCCGGCTCCATATCATACTAACCTGCATCTTGATGATCGTATTGAGCAAATACACAAGGAATTTGGATATTACGATCGGGATGCCCGTCTATGGGAAGCGAAAAGAAAACGAATCAGATGACGGTATTCTTCCGTTGAGGTGTGTATTGGATAATATGACGAGCTTCAAGGACCTTGTCCATAAAGTCAGAAATGCCATTAAAAATGGCATTGATAATGCCAATTATCCGATATCTGAGCTTCTCAAAGATTTAGGAACGGGTGAAAGGGAATCATTTCCTTTGTTTGATATCGTCATTTTACTTGACAGCATACAGGATATTAATTTTTGCATTGAACAAACAAATAACTTGACATTCTGTTTTTCCCGAAATAACAGCCTGTTGAAATGCTCAATTGCCTATAATTCCTGTTTATTTGACCGGGATAATGTACTCAGATTTATAAAACATTTCGAATTCTGTCTGGATCTAGTATTGTCCAGCACCGATATTTTATTGAAAGACGTCGTATTACTCCTGGATGACGAGAGAAAAAACATTTTAAATTTATTTAACAACGCAACGCATAATTTCAGAAGCGATAAATTGATACATGAAAAAATCGCGGAACAAGCCGAAAAGACGCCGAATTCAATCGCCGTCATCCATGACGATAAAAGGCTTACCTATAGGGAATTGGCTGATAAATCCGACAAATTGGCCCAATACCTGATTATAAACGGTGCGGGTCCCGATAAAGTCGTGGGAATTTGCGTAGACCGGTCCATTGAAATGATCATAGGCATACTTGGAGTCCTAAAAGCGGGCAGCGCCTATCTTCCCGTGGATCCGGAATGGCCCGCGGAAAGGATTTTTTCCGTGTTGGAGGACAGCCGGTGTTCAATTATCCTTACGAAATCAGGATCAGCAAAATACCCCCTTCCGTCTCTTATCACGCAATACTCGGATGAAGCAACCGGCATTGCGCCTAACCGGAAAAACAACCTGCGGGATTCAGGCGATAGGAGGAATCACAGGGTAAATGGTGACAAGAAACACTTTAAAATTATATTCATCAATACGTGCAGATCTTCCGGGATTGACCCCGTTGATCCGGAAAATTCGAACGATAAACCGTCCGTTTCCGATTGGGTTGCGGTTATTGAGGACCGGTTCAAGGAAAATATATCTTGTATATGTTTGGATTCGCATCGTGATTCGAAAAGTATGAAAGAGTTGGTGGAATTGATCAATAAAAACATTCCCGATCTGATCGTCATTGTATCTGATTTATCATGCAAGGATGATTTTATGCCGACGGTTGCCGTGATACGCCAATGCGGTATCCATGTGCCCATATTGGCTTCGGCTCCATATGCCGGCGAAAACCATTTTGAGGAGTTGAAATCCGGCGTGGATTTCATACTGCCGACGTCATGCCAGACATCCTTTGTTGATTTGGTTGGGGCATTCCTTGAAAACGGGCATGAATTTTCCGATCCCGAAACATTATCCGGAATAAATGAATTAACGATCAGGGATCCGGCGCGTGATCCGGCAGGGTATGGCCAAAACAGAAAAGTAATATTCATAGACGATTGGCTGATTGATTATCTGAGATCGGATAAGCATCAAACCGTCAATTCAAATACGCCCGACGACCTTGCCTATATCATTTATACGTCTGGATCAACCGGGAAACCCAAAGGCGTCATGGTCAAGCACGGCAATTTATTGTCTTATAGAAACGCTTTCCAGCATGAGTTCAAACTTGATGCGAATGTCTCCTTTCTGCAACAAGCATCATTCACCTTCGACGCGTTTATCGAGGAAATTTTCCCGGTTTTAACCGTCGGCGGATCGATCGTACTCGTGCACGGCAAGGATTTGCTGGATATTGAGAAAATTATAAACCTGATTAATACGCATCGGATTTCACACATCAGCTGCTCGCCAATGCTGATCAATGAGCTGAATAAGGTCGCATCGAGATTCACGGTCAATACCCTTATCAGTGGCGGAGATGTTTTGCGGAACGAGTATATATCCAATTTAAGGGATAAATGCACGATTTACAATACATATGGCCCCACTGAAACGACGGTATGCGCTACATACTATAAGATCGGCAAGGAAAAGACGGAAACAATTCCCATCGGCAGGCCCATTGCCAATTATCGCATCTATATACTAGACGATAACGATAATCTATGCGGAATTGGAATGATGGGAGAAATATGCATTGCAGGGGACGGTGTTTCCAAAGGATATCTGAATGATACGGCCCTCACCGACTTGAAATTTAAAATCAGTCCCATAAACAATGCAGAGAAGGTTTATCATACCGGTGACATAGGAAGGTGGCTGCCTGATGGTAATATCGAATTCAGGGGAAGAAAGGACAATCAAGTCAAGTTACGGGGATTCCGGATTGAATTGGGGGAAATTGAGAGTATTCTGCAAAATCACAAAAAAATAGGGGAAGTGCGGGTCATAACGCGAGGCAACGCGAGTGATAATAAAAAAATATTCGCTTATTATACGGAAAAAGAAAAAATTAAACCCGGTGAACTCAGGGAATTTCTTATGGAAAAAATACCATTCTATATGGTGCCGTCCTTTTTCGTACCGGTGACGCGCCTACCCCTTACATCCTCGGGAAAGATCAATGTCAGGGAATTGCCAGATCCACAAAGCACGCATAACGGGGATTTTATCGCACCGGGAAGTAAAACGGAAAAAGCTTTGGCGGAGATATACGCTGAAATACTGAAGATTGATTCCGGGGAAATATACGCCCACTCCAATCTTTTCGAATTGGGTGGAGATTCATTAACCGTCATCTTATTGATTTCAAAAGTCAGGGAATATTTTAATGTCACGGTTGACGTAAGGGATATTTTCGACACTTTAACCGTGAGCAAGCTCGCTGAATTGATCGATAAATCCGCCAAAAACAGCCGGGAAAGCATAAAAATACTGGAAACAAGGGAATATTATGACTTATCGCCGGCACAAAAACGTTTATTTTTCCTTCACAGCCTCAATTCACCGAATATCTCATACAATATATCCGGCGCAGTTATCATTTCCGGACAAATCGACATATCCGAGATGGAATCCATTTTCAATGCCATCATCAATCAGCATGATATATTACGGACAAGTTTCGAGATCGTCGCTGAAGAGCCTAAACAAAAAATACACAAAAGTGTTGATTTCCGGATTTTAGCCTTAACGAATGAAGATAATGCCGGTTTCGATGAGGTTATTGGGAAATTCATCAAGCCATTTGACCTTTTCGTGCCGCCTCTTTTCAGAATTGGTATGATGCCCATAGGAGAGGGAAGGAATTTATTGATAATTGACATGGATCATATCATTTCGGATGGATTTTCAATCAATATTCTGATAAATGACTTCATCAGGATTTTCAACAAAAAGGCAACAGAGCGAACGGGCGTACGGTACGTGGATTACGCCGAATGGTACAACCGGCAGAAAGCCGAAAACAGGCTGAAGGATCAGGAACTATTCTGGCTGAATAAATTCAGGGATTTCCAGGCGGTTGATATAGAACCGGATTTTCCCAGACCAAGCGTTAAAAATTTTGAAGGCGATAAGATTTATTTTGATATTGATTCGTCGATGACTTTACGCATCAAGGAATTGACTCGTTTCGAAAAAGCCACCCTGTTCATGACTTTATTTTTAATTTTTAACGTGTTGATCCATAAAATGACGAATCAAAATGAAGTCGTAATCGGGATACCCGTATCCGGAAGAACCCATGCGGATATCCAGAATTCCATAGGAATGTTCGTAAATACATTGCCGATAAAATGCAGCCTGGACGAAAATTCAAAATTTTCCGATTTTTTCCGGCGTTTTAGGGAAGAATTCATGCTCTGTCTCAATAATCAGGATTATCAATTCGACGAGCTCGTAAACGCCTTGGGATTAAAGCGGGACCCCGGCAGAAATCCAATTTTTGAAATCATGTTCATCTTTCAAAATTCGGAACCACCGGTGGAAAGGATTGATAATATTGAATTAACACAGTATCGATATGAAAATAGAATTTCCAAATTTGATTTGACCATGGAAATGTGGGAACAGAATGGAGCCATTCAAGCCTCATTTGAATATTGCACATGCCTTTTCAAAAAAGAGACCATTTTACGATTCATACAATATTACCGCAGCATCATTAAATCGGTTGTCGGGAACCGTGACATATTATTGTCCGATATCTCTTTGCTTTCTGAGGTTGAGAGGGAAAGGATAGAGGGGGAGTACAACCGGACCGAGGCGGAATATCCCCGGGAAAAGACGGTTCAGCAATTATTCGA
>JAFGRV010000619.1 GCA_016934975.1 Spirochaetales bacterium
TCGCGGATAAAGAAAACTATCCCTCCGGTCTTTCCAAAGAATTGTCAAAAAAACTGCTTGCTATCGAGAATGATGTTTTTCTGAAAGGCTACCATAAAACTTTTATGCTGAACCAGACATGTTGCGACATATGTAGCAATTGTAAAAATACAAGAATTGACTGCGTCAATCTGTCACAAAGCAGGCCGAGTCCCGAGGGTTTTGCCGTGGATGTGTATCAGACAGTGAGGAAACTCGGATTTGAAATTAATGTGGTCACCTTAAAACATCAGGAAATAAACAGGTATGCTTTTCTTTTGATTGAATAAGTTCAGGTTACCACCATCGCTTCGATATCAACATTATTTATCCGTATAATCCGGGCCCTGACAATTGTACCGGGGATAAGCCCCACCCCCTTTAACACCACAAGACCATCAACATCAGGAGCATTCATGTAGCCGCGTCCGATATACAATTCCTCATTTTCAACAGCTTCTTCGACCAAGACATCAACCTCTTTTCCCACAAACCGGGAGAGCCTGGCTGATGTGATGGGAATCTGATGTTGTTCGATTATTTTTTTTCTTTTAAGGGCAAGAGATTTTGCCACCCTTTTGGGATAGGAATACGCCGGAGTATCTTCTTCCCGTGAGTACGTAAATACACCGAGCCAATCGATCTCTGCTTTTTGCTGAAAACCGGTGAGTATCCGGAAATCCTCCTCTGTTTCACCGGGAAATCCGGTTAAAAAGGTGGAACGGATAATTGCCCCGGGTAGTGTTGTCCTTATGTTTCGGATAAGATCAAGATACGTTTCAGGATCGCCTTTTCTTCCCATCAGGGAGAGGATACGGGGGGAAGCATGCTGAAAAGGAAGGTCAAAATAGGGGAGAAACCTGGGATCTTTTTGAGCAAAACCGAGCAATTCTTTGGGGAATCTGTCCGGATGAATATAGAGGAGACGAAGCCAATACGAAACATCGAGGTTTAACAACCCGGATACAAGGCTGATGATATCGTCGCCCCCGGGTTTATCCAGGCTATAGGAACCTGTGTCCTGTGCAACAAGTATAATCTCTTTTATTCCCAGGGATAAAAAATGGGTCACTTCATCAATAATTTCCCGGATTCCCCTGCTCTCCAGATTTCCCCGGATAAGGGGAATCGTGCAATAGGTACATCTGTTATTGCACCCCTCTGCAATCTTGACAAAAGCAGTTCCCGGGTATGATAAAAACCGGGTGCGTTTTAGTACCCGCCCTGCCTTACCCGGTTCCAAAGGCATTAAAGCAGCATTCTGAGCATCAGTACCCTGATGATTCACATCAGTACTCTGATGATTAACAACAGTATCCTGAGCATTAGTACTCTGATGAATGATCTGCATCACTCCGGTCCCAGTCTCCTCGGGATTTTTATTTCCCAGAAATCCGTCAATCTCCGGCATATCCTCTGCCAATTCATCTTTATACCGTTCGATGAGACAACCGGCCATTATTATTTTTTTATCCGGGAAGCGGCTCCGCAAATCCAGACTTGTGACAATCGATTCCTCTTTCGCAGGTTCAATAAATCCGCAGGTATTGATGAGAATAATATCCGCATCTTCCGGTGTTTCCGAATAAACAAACCCCTGGTCACAAAGCGAGGCGATCATAATCTCCGAATCCACCTGATTCTTCGCGCACCCAAGGCTTTCTATATAGAATTTATTTTGTTTTATGAGCATCCCGGGTAATATAGTCATTTACTGACGTTTAGTAAATGTGTTGATGTAAAGAATAATTTTATCTACCATAATACCGAAGCAACCGGATGTGTGCTTCTGTCTCGCATAGAAATCGCATCCTGTGTACACCGGCTTCTGCATACCCCACAGCCATAACATTTGGCGGGATCTATACGACAATTGTCTTGTTCATCGCGATAGTCAATAGCACTGAACTGGCAGGCATCAATACAAGCTTTACATCCATTACACTTGTCCGGATCCGTTTCCGCGACAACCTCTGCCTTGAACATGGATTGCATATTCATTCCAACGGTTGTTCGCATAGACAAGCAATAGGAAATATCACAATTGCAGATCATGCCGATAAAGGGGGTCTGAAAAGTCCAGATGCTATGAACCAGCCCTTTTGCATCAGTCTCGTCGATACATTTAAGGGCATTCTCTTTTTCCATATGTTCGAACCGTGCTATATCGGGAACACCAAAGAAATCCATGTCTATCTCGTCATACCAGTCCGGGGGACCAAAGCTGATGCCATAACAGTATCTGCTTTCCTTTTTCTCCACTTCCCATCGGCAACCGCAGGCAATTCGGACAATAGAATTAGCGAGGGAGACAATCTCATGAATATGCTCTAATGGGAGTACCTGTCCGAAATGGAAGGATTTCATTCTTTTTGTGTATGCAGGGGCCATTCTCGCGATAACTTTCGGATTTCGGACAAACATCTTCTCTAACCTGTTGACATCCTTGTTTCCTTTCCTCATAATCTCAAAATAAGTATTTTTTATCATTTCTTTTCTTTCCAGATTGTCGAGTAAATCGGTACCATAGTTTTTAACATTCAAGTACCACTTCTTACCTTCGCCATGTTGGCTGCAAAATTCACACATAAAAACCTCCCTGTCACAAGAATGGCTACGTTCCGGTCCGAACATATTTTATAACAATAGCCGAACTTCTGATTTTATGCAAGGAATTCAAACATGTTGATGATTTGTCGGGATCATTGTCTTGTAGAAATAGCGGATGCTCAACTATAATTTCGAAATTGTATACAGTTTTATGTTTTATTATAAAACAGATTTTTTTACGACAGATACTAATCTATAAATTAAAAGTGCTGTTTACTCGTCTGAGACTTATATTTTTATAAAATAACTAATTTGTATACTTCAATTTCATCTTTTTTAAAAAAAAATAATAAAAATGAAAGCACCACGACTTTTTAGGTAGTTATTAATAGTGAAGATTAATTAAAAGGAGGCTGATATGCAA
>JAFGRV010000620.1 GCA_016934975.1 Spirochaetales bacterium
CGGGATTTTCCGCATTATCGTAGACAAAGAGCCAGTTCCGGTGTTTTCCAAGCCACTTGTTTACTGCCGCGACAATTGTCGCTTCTTCCCGGGCGTCTTTTTCCGGCAGATCTTGTGCGTGGGCAAAGGCGATATAATCGTTCCCCAGGGTTTGGGTGTTTTCCCCCCGCACCCACCAGATCACGTCATAATGGCTGAGGTGCCTGTAGACATATTCAAGGGCGACCTGGGTTTTCCCGATACCTCCAAGGCCGGTTATCGCCCGGGGCTGGGTCACCGCCGCGGTGTGGCCGGACTCTAAGGCAGCGTCCAGGGTTGTGAGAATCTCTTCCCGGCCGGTGAAAGTGTTGTTTCGCAGAAAGGGGACATTCCAGATTGATGGAAGTGTGCCGGGAAAGCGGGGGGAAATTCCCGGGAAAGGCGGTGATACGGGGTGAGGCTGATGGGATTTCAATCCGCCGAGTAATTGTTCCGAGGCCTTTTCATCATCCAAACCTACAAGATCAATATAAAGCCGGGAAGCGAGAAGTCCGGGGGGTTGTATATCTTCTATCCGGACCATAACCGGGTTTTGACCGGAACCAGTTATTGCTTTTGCGAATACACTCGTCCATTCTGTTTCCGTGTAAACAGAAGAAAAATAGGCTGATGATAATACAATCAGAGTGTACGAGGCATTTTCAATAGCATGATGCATCTTTGCTATAAAATTATCCCCGGCATGCCAGTCCCACACATCAAGTTCCACTGAATAACAGCCTTTGTTTTTCAGTACCCAGGCAATCCACTCTGCCCAGGCGAGGTCGCGGCGGGTATAGCTTATGAAAAAATCATGTGACAATGCAATAGTCCCTTTTTACGCATATTTTTGCGTGTGATGAGTACTATACTATTATAATTTTGGATTATTTTCAATAAAATAATTTTAAAGAGGAAATGAGTGATTACGCAGAGGATTTAGAATTTACTTGTAAATTGATAGTTTTTGTACAAAGAAATATCAATAGGTATAAAAGACTGGCCGGTATTTTAATAATTTATATCTTGCATGAAATTCTGTATTCACAACATATTTTTTATTGCATATCCGGATTGATTGCATTAGGATGATGTGAGAATAAAATAAGGAGGAGGTTATTATGATACCATTGCTCGTTACTATTGTTTTCCATCCACAATCAAATAAAGCAAGAGAAACAGCTTTATATATCCATTCAATCTTAAATGATGATCCTGCTGTCCCGGGACTGCGTATCCCCACACGATTTGTACCGGAGGACGGCACAGATTTACCCCCTTCTCGTTTTAGTCCTTTTGATGAAGGTGAAAAGGTCTTTGTCATTGTACTGGCAGATAAAAAACTCAAAGCCGGATATGAAGGGACAGTTCCGGAAGGAAGAATGGACTGGGGCCCATGGGTGGCGGATATATATGATGAATGTCAGAAAAATATAAATTACTGCTGTATACCGTTTGAATTTGTTGAAGGGATATATCCCCTGACTTCACGGCTTGAAGGTGTAAACTTTGCAAAAGCATGGCTTGCAAAAGAGAACAAATACTCAGAATGGATAGGTCAGCGTGTGATTATCGAGCTTCTGCGTTTTTTTTCAAACCAGAATCCTGCATGTGAAGATAATCCGAAACCGCCCCTTACAATATTCATAAGCCATGCAAAAAAAGATATTAAACAGAACCCTGCTGTAGTGGAAAATTTTCTTGCCTTTATGAAACATGATTTTCCACTAGATGCCTGGTTTGATTCCGGGGATATTCCCGGCGGGTCCAGGTTCGCGGCAGCGATAGAGAGAGGAGTGAAAGACAGCGCGCTGTTATGTGTATTGACTGATGCATATAGTTCCCGTGAATGGTGCAGAAAAGAGGTTCTTTTAGCAAAACTATATAAACGGCCGTTTGTTGTCGTCGATGCACTCCAAAATAATGAAATTCGTAGTTTTCCTTATATTGGGAATGTTCCGGTAATCAGGTGGAATGAAAAGTCCGGAGATGTGGATCTATCAATAAACCAACAGGCTGCGATTAATTTACTCAGCAAAGAAGCACTAAGGATATTTTATGTTAAAGAGGTGCTTAATCAGGTGAAACAGGTTGATGATGAAATTCTGCCTTTTGCACCTGAACTTATGGTATTAATCGGACAGAAGAATAAGGTGTTCCTTTATCCGGATCCACCTGTCGGACAGGAGGAACTGGACCTTATCAATAAAACAGAAGCTATTGCCGAAACACCTTTGCAGCGTTTTGCAAAAAACCGGCCACTAAAGGGGAAAATTATAGCATTATCACTTTCTGAAAGTGGAAATATGGAGAAATATGGCCTTGGAAAAGTACACCTGGACCAGGCAGAAATTGAGATATCACGGTACCTGCTTTTATCCGGTGTCACACTCTGTTATGGCGGGCATTTGGGGGATAAAGGCTATACTATTCCATTGTTTGAACTTGTTCGAAATTACCCGGTCCCGGGGATTGAACCGGTTGAACGGATTATTAACTATGTAGGATGGCCGCTGGTATTAACGGATGACCGAAGATCAGACTATAAGGATTTAGCAACTTTTATCCGGCTGCCGCGTCCAGGTGATCTCTCAGAAAAGGATGATCCTGCATTCATCTCCAAACTCACGGATTCTAAACAATTTTTTGGGGCTGATTCGCCAATCCGCCGTTTTGCCTGGGCCAGGGGTATGACTGAAATGCGGGAAGAGCAAACAAAAGAAACCTCTGCAAGGATTGTGCTGGGCGGTAAGTGTGGTCCCACAATTACGGCAACACCCGGGGGAGGACAAGTTTTAGAGTGGTACAAGGCAAGGATTCCGGGTGTACTGGAAGAGATTCTTATATCCATGAAACAGGTACAGCCTGTGTATTTAATCGGGGGGTTTGGCGGATGCGCGCGTATGGTGGCCGAAATAATGATGGGAATTGACTCCAAAGAAATGCGCTGGGATTTCCAGAAAGCAGCGCCTCATACGCCGGAAATGAGAGCTCTTTATGAGTCTCACGGTCTTGACTGGTGGTCGTATGAGGAAATGAGCGGTTTTATAAAAGAAAAGGGAATTAACGGACTTAACAATGGATTGACAGAACAGGAGAATATGGAACTTTTTATGACAATTGACTATACCCGGATTATAGAGCTTATATTACAGGGTTTACAGAAGGTTTTGAAATAATTTTTGCGAATAGTTGCAGGAGGAGAAAATCGCAACTCCCACGCTGTTTAAGATGGTTGCAGATTGTATCAATTGACGCTGTCCCGCAGCCCCAAACAAGGTTGTCCAATAACCTCATTACAATATATATGGGGGTAATAATTAAACGTATACGCTATATATGGTGTAGTTGTAGAGCAATTTTATTATAATTGA